>CAJBXX010000224.1 GCA_903959715.1 uncultured Alphaproteobacteria bacterium
AATAAAATCTCAACAACTTTTGTTGGTCATTCAACATTTTTATTACAATTTAATAATTTAAATATTTTAACCGATCCGATTTGGTCAGATCGTGCTAGTCCCGTATCTTTTTTAGGTCCAAAAAGGGCTAAAAAACTCGGAATAAAATTTGCAGATTTACCAAAAATTGATATTGTTTTGATTAGTCATTCGCACTACGACCACTTGGATATACCAACTATAAAAAAACTTCGTGATTTTTCTAACCCACAAATTTTTGCAGGGCTTGGAATTTGTTATTATTTAAATGAAGTTAAAAATCTAAAAGTTAATTGTAAGGAAATGGATTGGAATGAGAAAATTCAATTTGACGAAAATCTTGCAATTAATTTTTTGCGTGCCAAACATTGGTCAAAAAGAGCTTTTTGGGGTTCAAATGCAACGCTTTGGGGGGCTTTCGCTCTTGAAACTAAACTTGGAAATATTTACTTCGCTGGCGACACTGGTTATGATTCGCATTTTATCGAAGCCGGACAAAAATTTAAAAATTTTAAACTCGCCCTACTCCCGATTGGTGCTTATAAACCTCAAGATTTTATGGCTCGACATCATATTAGTCCAGCTCAAGCGGTTCTAGCTCACAAAGAACTTAATTCTGAAAAATCAATCGCTATGCATTTTGAAACTTTTCAATTAGCTTCGGATAATTTTCACGATGCTTCTCAAGATCTTTTGAAGCACCGAAAAGAAGTTAATTTGGAAAATGATTTTTTAATTTTGGAAGTTGGCGAAAATAAAGAATTATAATTTTATTGAATATTTTTTGCTTAAATATTTATGAATTATATCGATGTCAGAAATGTTTAAAATCTTATTATAAACAATTATTTCGGCTATATTGCCATTATATAAATTCGTATTCCAGTCGTTTGCATCAGCACCTATTCCAGCAAGTGAGCTCGCCTTTAAAAAAAGCCCCACACCTCCTAAATTATCGCTAACGCTATTGGAATTATTGATCATGATTTTTCTTGTGCCATCTTCAAAATTACGACTTGCAAATGCTATGTAGGGCGTCCCTGTTTTAGTTTTAAAATTGGAAATCAAAGTTGTTTCCGAACCATTTCCCGTAAACATTTTGAGATGACCATCGCCTAGAGCTAAGGGTATTATATCATTGGCCTTACCTGGATAATCAGCGCCAATTATTACGGTATTTAAATAGGCTTGCGAAGATGATGTTCCCGCTCCAAGAGAGTTTGAAGCTAACACCACGATTAATGTAAAACTTTCGGCAAATATGTTATTTGTGATATATTTACTACCGCCTTCGAATGATATTGCGGGAAGAGAGTTTATCGAGTTTGCTTTGAAAGTAGCTTTGTTTGCGGAATTGCTTTGAGTTAATGTTATTTTATTTAAACTTAATGGATTTGCATCGTACCAATTTGTTATTTTGACGCCATTTATAGCTTCATTTTTATCAAAACTTTTTTCTAATGTTGTTTCCCACCAAGCGACTAAACCATCGATTCTAGAAACTTTGGAGGCTAAAGTTAAAGACCTAGCCGATGTAATTCTAAAATCGCTATATAAATCAATACCACTCGATATTCCCGAAATTAAAATTCCAATTATTACGATTACCACGGAAATCTCAATCAATGAAAAGGCTTTTTTATGTTTTTTGTTTGATAATGCCATTGATTTTTTAAAATTTTTAGAGTTATATCAATTTTAAATAATCATCGTTCCCGCTCCACTTTCGGTAAAGATTTCCATCAATAAAATATTGTCTACTCCGCCATTGAGAATATGAGCATGACCTACTCCGGCTTCAATTGCATTGATGCAAGTTTCAATTTTTGGAATCATTCCGCCAGTGATAATTCCGTCGGCAATCATTTTTTTTGCCGTTGCCACATTTAAATGACTTACCAGTTCGCCATTTGGAAGCATTACGCCGTCAATATCCGAAAGAATAATTAATTTTGAAGCGTTGATTGCTGATGCAATTGCACCAGCGACCGTATCGGCGTTAATGTTGTAAGTTTCGCCATTATCGCCAATTCCAATTGGTGCAATTACGGGAATGATATCGGAATCTTCGAAAATACTTAAAAAATCTGGATCAACTTGATAAGGCTCGCCGACAAATCCAAGATTTAAAATTTTTTCGATATTAGAACCCGGATCTTTTTTAACTTTGGTGGCTTTTTTGGCACGAATTAAATTGCCATCTTTGCCACAAATTCCAATGGCTTTACCCGAAGCTAAATTGATTTCTTTTACAATCATTTTGTTGATCGATCCAGCTAAAACCATTTCAACTATATCAACGGTTTCAGCATCGGTTACCCTCAAGCCGTCAATAAAAGTTGATTTTATGTTAAGTTTTTCCAGCATTTTACCAATTTGCGGACCACCACCATGAACTACAATTGGATTGATTCCAACTTGTTTTAATAAAACAATATTTTTTGCAAAATTTTTTAAATTATTTTCACCACCCATCACCGCTCCGCCAAATTTTATTACGAAAGTTTCGCCAGAAAATTTGCGCATATATGGCAAGGCTTCACATAAAACTTCAGCTTTTTTTATCCAATCTTGTTTACTACTTTCTTTTTGTAGGCTGATGTTTTCGATCGGAGTAATATCGCAAGATTTATTTTTATCGTTAATGTTGATTATGTTTGTCATTTTTTAAAGGATTATAATTAATTTATTAAGTAAAAAACATTTAATTATGCAATCAAGAATTTTTTATAAAATTTTTCATAGAGATGATTTCATAATCGCAAAAATTATTTAAACAATCAATGAATTTTGAGGTTTTTATTGGCATTATTTGGTGCTCATTAACAATTATTTTAGAAATTTTTAAATTTTTATTTTTAATGGCTTCTAAGCAACAAAGAGTATGACTTATTGCTCCCAAATAATTTGAGGTTACTAATAAAATTGGTAAGTTTAAAGATTTTGCTAAATCTAAAAAAGTAAAATTGTTATTGATTGGCGTCATGACTCCGCCAGCACTTTCAATCAATAATATTTTTTGATTTTTTTGACAATTTTCAATGTTGTTGATACAAAATTTTATAATTTCATTTTCACAAATATTTCCTAAAAAATTTGGTGAAATTGGTTTTTTAAAACGATAAGGAGAGATTTTGTCAAGGCTTGAAGAGTTTATTTTAATTTTTAAAGCGTTAAGAATTTTTTCACTATCAGATTTGCCATCATTGTTGAAGCCTGTTATTACTGGTTTTATGGCGTAATATTTGGAATTATTTTGACATAAATTTTCAACAAGAAAAGTTTTGCCGATGTCGGTTCCAACCCCCAAAACTATGTAAGATTTGTCTTTGAGCATTATTGTAAATTAGAGAATGTGCTATAAATTGGACCGAATACCGCAACCGCAATCCACGCAATCATGCCACCCATAACTATTGTGATTGTAGGTTGAATCAATGCAACGATTCGCTCAATGGAATCATTTATTTCTTTGTCGTAGAAATATTTGATATTTTTTAACGAAGATTCCATGTTACCACTCTCCTCCCCAACTTTAAACATTCTCACCACGAGATTTGGAAAGAATTTTGTTGCCGATATAGAGCCAGAAAGAGATTGACCGTCGGAAACTTGTTGGCGAACGAAAAAAATGGCATTTTTTATCGCTCTGTTTTTTAAAGTAACGCTAGAGGCATCAAGACACTCGAGAACCCCAAGACCACTCTTGAATGTCATCGAAAAGAATTGACAAAATTTTGCAGATTCAATTTTGGTAATAATTGAACCAAAAATTGGAGTTTTAAGCTTCATGTAATCAATCTTTGAGTGAATATTTGGGAATCTTTCGAGGATTGTTAAAATTAACCAAATTAAAGGTGGAACGGAGACTATTAAAAACCAATATTGCTGAACAAAGTTTGAAAAATTAATTAAGGCGACCGTAAGAAATGGTAAGCCGATATTTTGTGCCGCCAAGAAGCCCGTAACTTTTGGCACAACGACCGCGGTCATAACTCCAAGAACTAAAAACATCAAAATTATACCAAACAAAGGTCCGAGTATGGCTTTGCGAGTTTTACGACCAATTTCAATATTCCATTTAATATCTTCGATAATATTCGTAAAAGAATTTGATAAATTACCAGTTTTTTCACCCATCGCAATCAAACCAATGTAGGTTGGTTTAAATATATCGGGACGCTTCGCTAAACTTTCCGAAAATAAATTACCATTTTTGATCGATTCGTAAATTTCTTGCATCAAATTTTTAATTTTTGATGAGTCCGCCGTGTCTTTTAAATCTTGTATTGAATCGATAATTGAAACCCCCGCTTTATCGAGTTGCTCCAAATGAATAAAAATAGTAACCAATTCTGAACTTTTTAGGCCTGTTGAAAAAATTGATCCACGATTTTTTTCTTCGCGATAAGAGACTAATTCCAAAGAACTTGATTTGAGTAACGACATCAATTCCGATGGGTTGTCGGCGGAGATTTTTCCACTGATATATTTACCGCTTTGATTAATTGCTTTATATTTAAAATTAGCCATTTGTTTTATTTTTTTTAATTCTTTTTAAAATCATCTCGCGCTTGATGGGAGATATTTTGTCGACAAAAGTAATTCCGTCAAGGTGATCAATTTCGTGCTGAATACATGTTGCCGAAATTCCATCAAAAATTTTTACCTGATTTTCGCCATTGAAGTCAAGATATTTTAATTTAATCGATTCAGGACGAATCACTTCCGCTCTTGCTCCAGGAAAAGATAAACAACCTTCGTTAAAAGACGAATTATTTTTTGAAAATTCAATAATTTCTGGATTAATAAAATATTGCGGATTGCTATTTTTAACATGAACTCCTGAGCAATTGTCGTGTTTGTGGTGGTGATCATGATCTTCAATTTCATAATCGATATCCATAACCAAAACTCTTTTTAAAACCCCAACTTGAACGCTTGCCAAGCCGATTCCATTCTCTTGATACATGGTTGCAACCATGTTTTGCATAAACTCTCTTAAGGCATCATCGACCTTCTCAACAGGCTTAGAAATTTTTTTAAGAAGTGGATCGGGTGCGATTATTAACGGTAAAATTTTCATAAGCGTTTTTCTAAAATTTTATTACAAATTTTCTCTAAAGTTAATGGATAAATTTCATGTTCTTTAATTAAAATTTTTTGAGATAAAGTTTCGAGATTGTCATCGTCATTTACCTGCACTTGAGACTGCATTATTATTGGTCCCGCGTCCATTTCGTGAGAAACGAAATGAGTGGTGCAACCAGAAATTTTTACTTGTGCATTTAAAGCATCTTTCACGGCGTGAGCACCTTTAAAATCTGGAAGCAAAGAAGGATGAATGTTAATAATTTTGTTATGCCATTTATCAACGAACCATTCGGAGAGAATCCTCATAAAGCCTGCTAAACAAATTATTTCGACATCATATTTTAAAATTTCGTGGTCAAGAGCTTTGTCAAATTCTTCACGCGAATTTTCAAATTTTGTAAAATTTTTACTTTCGATAATGAAGGTATTTATTGATTTTGATTTAGCATATTCAAGACCCAAGGCATTGCTATTGTTTGATCCAACAACAATTATTTCGGCGGGAAAATCTGGTTTTTGGCAAGCTTCAATTAATTTTTGCATATTCGATCCGCGGGAAGAAATTAATATGGCTACTCTTATTTTGCGTTTCATTATTAAAACAAACTATTTAAAGATTCAAACATTAAATTGCCATCATTTGAGCCAGTATTTCTATCAACGGCGCGTTCGGGATGAGGCATCATTCCTAAAATATTTTTTGTTTCATTGAAAACTCCGGCGATATTGAAAATTGAGCCATTCGGATTTGATTCATCAGAAACATTGCCGTTTTCGTCAACATAACGAAAAGCTACTAAGCCCTTATCTTCTATGGTTTTAATGACATTGGGTTCGGCAAAATAATTGCCGTCCATGTGGGCGATAGGAATTTTAATAATTTGACGATTTTTATATTTTTTAGTAAAATCGGAATCATTATTTTCAACGCGTAAATTAACATTGCGACAAATGAATTTCATTTTTTTATTTCGCATTAAAACTCCGGGCAATAAGTTGCTTTCGGTTAAAATTTGAAAGCCGTTGCAAATTCCTAAAATTCTAACGCCTTTTTGCGATAATCTTTTGACTTCTTGCATTATCGGCGAAATGCTTGCCATGGCACCGCTTCGAAGATAATCGCCAAAGGAAAATCCCCCGGGTACGATTATTAAATCTAGGTCATTATCAAGGGAAGTTTCGGTATGCCAAAGTCGTTGAATTTTTGGGCTTATTTTTTGCAAAGCAACAACAGCGTCACGATCACAATTGGAACCGGGAAAAGTTATAACGGCAGATTTCATTATTTAAAAATTAAGTTAATTTTTTAAAATTTGGTAAGAATAATCTTCGATAATTTTGTTAACCAATAATTTATCGCAAATATCATCAACGATATTTTGAATTTTTTCTTGGTCATTTTCGTTGATTTCAATATCAACGAATTTTCCTTGACGAACATTGGTAATTTGTGAATAACCAAGATTTTTATTTAAAGACGCTTCAATGGCTTTGCCCTGGGTGTCTAAAACAGCTTTTTTAAGAGCGATATTAATTCTGATTTGCATAATTTAATAATTAATTTTTAATCGATTCGCAACTTCTTGATAGGCTTCAACCAAACCACCTAAATCACGACGAAAACGATCTTTATCAAGTTTTTCGGAAGTATTTTCGTCCCATAATCTACAACTATCGGGGCTAATTTCATCCGCTAATATGATTTTACTTTTATCAATAGCATCAAAACCAAATTCAATTTTAAAATCAACCAATTTAATTTTAATATTTTTAAATATATTTTGTAAAATTTTATTAATTTTTAAAGAATAATCTTTGATTTCTTGTAATTGATTTTTATTAATAATTTTCAAAACATTGATAGCATGATCATCGTTGATTAAAGGATCACCAAGTGCATCATCTTTATAACAAATCTCAAAAATTGGCGATAATAATTCGCGACCTTCTTCGATGCCAAGTCTTTTTGCCATTGAGCCGGCTGATATATTGCGAATTATAACTTCGAGTGGAATAATTTTGACTTTTTTAATTAATTGTTCACGCTTGTCGAGTCTTTTTACGAAATGAGTTGGAATATTTTCTTGAGCAAGTTTTAGCATAATAAACTCAGAAATAACATTATTCAAAACCCCCTTCCCTTCAATTACGGCTTTTTTTTGAGCATTAAAAGCGGTGGCGTCATCTTTGAAATATTGCACTAAAAAATTTTTATTTTCAGTGGAGTAAAGGATTTTTGCCTTACCTTCATATATTTTGTCAATTTTTTGCATTTTATTTTATTAAAAATATTAAAATTAATCCCATTTAGCGATTGGTGGTAAAGACATTAAAATTGCTTCAACATTGCCTCCCGTCAT
>CAJBXX010000225.1 GCA_903959715.1 uncultured Alphaproteobacteria bacterium
AAAAAACCCGCTTTAACTAAGCCCGAAACGACATCGATAGTTTCTAAATATTTGAAAGTGCTAGCCAAATATGGACCCGACGAGAAGCCTAGAGAATAAACGCTCACCAGATATCCGCCCATTACGCCGATAATGTCGGCGACTAAAACTAAAAAGGGCATCATTAAAATTCCCGCCAAAATTCTTGGCGCCACCAAATATTTGAAGGGATTAGTTGAGAGAGTTCGTAAAGCGTCGATTTGCTCGGTGACGCGCATAGTGCCAATCTCAGCGGCCATAGACGCACCAACCCTTCCCGCCACCATCAATCCCGCCAAAACGGGTCCGAGTTCACGCGTTATTGACAAAACCACGACGGTGGCGATTGTGCTTTCGGCGTTAAATCGTGAAAAGCCCGAATAACTTTGAAGTGCTAAAACCGCACCCGAAAAAATCGCCGTCAAACCAACGACAGGTAAAGAGAAATAGCCGATATGCAAAATTTGTTTGAACACTAATTTCGGATAAAAAGGCGGAATAAAACAATTAATAAATCCTTTAAAAGCAAAACGGGACGCCTCTCCAAGCCTACTAAAATTTGCCACCGTGTAATTACCAATTTTTTCAATAAAACTAAAAATCATTTTGTTATTTTAAATTTGTTGCTTGAATTTTTTTTCTACAAGTTAATAATATATCAATAATTTTTAAAACAAATCTTTTGATGAAGCAATTATTTTTTACAACACATTATCGCAATTTTTTCATAAAATTCTTGGCAATTTTATTGATTTTTTGTCAAGGCTTTGGGCTTTCGCATCAATATTCATATGATTTCGATCTCAATGATAATAAAATTCTAGAACTCAATGATTTCGCCCAAACTCCCGTCAAAAACAATTCAGAATCGCATCACAAAAATTGTTTTATTTGCCATTTCGTTGAAATTTTACAATTATCAATTGTCAGTTTTGCAATTTTATTTGCATTAAATTTATTCTTTTTAGCAATATTTTTTAACAAAGATTTTTCGTTAAAAATATTCTTCACAATTACTCACAAGCTTTCGCGCGCCCCTCCTAAATTGGCATAACAATTCTAAAAAAATTTCGTTATCAACCAATTTAATTACTTACATGAAAAAAATATTTACTCTAATTACAATCGCTTCATTGCTGAGTTCTCAAGCTTTTGCCGAGGAACTTAATTATGAAATTACCGCTAAAAAACTTGATGAATCACGCACAAATTTATCGCCAAAAACTTACGGCACGGCGTTCAATTTTCAACGCGAAAATATCGATAATTTGCCTCGCGGACAAGCCTCGTCGATTAACGAAATATTGTTGCGCGCTCCCGGAGTTTCGCAAGATTCTTACGGTCAAGTCCATGTTCGCAACGATCACAGCAATATTCAATATCGCATTAACGATGTCATAATTCCAGAAGGAATTACTGGCTTCGGACAAGTTCTCGATGCGCGTTTTATCGATTCCGCCGATTTGTTGACGGGCGCGATGCCTGCACAATATGGCTACCGAACCGCCGGCGTTGTTGAAATAAAAACCAAAGATCGCGTTTCCAAAGAAAATTTGGCAAGCGGAGCTTATTCAGAAGCCATCTACGGCTCGAACCGAACTGCAGGTTTGAATCAACAATTTAGTGGCTCGAAAAAAGGTTTAAATTATTTTGTAAGTGGCTCTTATTTGGAAAATTCACGCGGACTTGAAAGCCCGACCGGAGCTAGAAAATCAATTCACAACGACACTAAGCAAGATAAATT
>CAJBXX010000226.1 GCA_903959715.1 uncultured Alphaproteobacteria bacterium
ACCACTCTTCGCGACGGTGAGCAAGCTCCCGGCGCCACCATGAATATCGAAGAAAAATTACTGATTGCAAAAGCTCTTGAAAAAATGTGCGTTGATGTCATTGAGGCGGGCTTTCCCGCATCATCAGATGGCGATTTTTTAGCGGTTAGTCGCATTGCTAAAACTATTAAAAATTCTACAATTTGTGGCTTGGCTCGTGCCAAAAAAAATGATATTGAAATCACCGCTAAAGCCTTGAAAGAAGCACAACGCTCACGCATTCATACTTTCATCGCGACATCACCAATTCACATGGAATTCAAATTAAAAATGTCGCCCGAACAAGTTCTTGAAGCCATCAAAGACAGCGTTAGTCTCGCTAAAAATTTATGCGATGAAGTTGATTGGTCGCCCGAAGACGCCACTCGCTCAAAACATGATTTTTTATTTAAAGCAATCGAAACTGCAATCGCTTCCGGAGCCACGACAATCAACATTCCTGACACTGTTGGCTATACAACTCCTGAAGAATATTTTGCATTGATTACCGCCATCAAAAACAATGTGGCGAATATCGACAAAGCCATAATTTCCGCTCATTGTCACGACGATTTAGGTTTGGCGGTCGCCAATTCTTTATCGGCAATGCGCGCCGGCGCCAGACAAATTGAATGCACCATCAATGGCATCGGCGAAAGAGCGGGCAATGCGGCACTTGAAGAAATCGTGATGGCAATAAAAACGCGTTCTGATATTTATAATTTTGAAACCAATATCGACACCACAATGATTTCGCGAGTTTCAAAATTAGTGTCAAATATCACTGGATTTGTAATTCAGCCAAACAAAGCGATTGTTGGTGCCAACGCCTTTTCTCATGAAAGCGGAATTCACCAAGATGGCATGTTAAAAAATCGCGAGACCTATGAAATCATGACTCCACAATCAGTTGGTATTGAAAAAACTTCTTTAACGCTCGGCAAGCTTTCGGGTCGTTCAGCTTTCAAAGATCGTTTGAAAGAATTGGGCTATGATTTATCCGAAGAAATTTCCAATGAAGCTTTTTTACGCTTCAAAGATTTGGCAGATAAAAAGAAAGAAATTTCTAACGAAGATTTAATGTCATTAATTGACGGCTCAATCATTGAAAATCAAGCGAATTATCAACTTTTAGAACTTGATGTTGATTGCGGAAACAATAAAGATGCTAAAATTTTTATTAAAATAAGAATTGACTCCAATGTGGAACAAGTTAGTTTTATATCTAAAGACGGTCCAGTTGACGCAATTTTTTCTGCAATTGACAAAATTATACCTCTAGGAGCAAGGCTTGAACTCTACAAAGTTGAGGCCGTAACCGAGGGAACCGATGCGCAAGCTAATGTTCTCGTTCGTCTTAAAAAAAATAATCGAATTTATTCTGCAAGCGGTGCCAGCACTAATGTTTTAGTTGCTTCAGCGATAGCTTATATAAATTGTCTTGAAAAATTAAAAAACCATTAGGAGAAATATGTTCCCAAAATTATTTTCATTTACCTCAAAAGATATCGCCATCGATCTCGGCACCGCTAACACGCTGGTTTATGTTCGTGGTCAAGGTGTTGTTTTAAACGAACCATCGGTAGTCGCGGTTTTAAGTGAAGGCGGAAAATCCGTCACTTGCGCATTCGGCAATACAGCCAAAATGATGCTCGGCAGAACTCCAGCTAAAATCGAAGCAATTCGCCCTTTGAAAGACGGCGTTATCGCTGATTTTAAAGTCGCCGCCGAAATGATTAAACATTTTATTCGCGAAGTTAATCAAACCAAAAGTTGGTTAGGTCCACAAATAATTATTTGCGTTCCATCGGGCTCAACTCCAGTTGAAAGAAGAGCTATTCAAGATGCGGCCGAAGGTGCTGGTGCAAATGAAGTTTATTTAATCGAAGAGCCAATGGCCGCCGCAATTGGCGCCAATCTTCCCGTTACAGAACCTACGGGCTCAATGATTGTTGATATTGGTGGCGGAACAACCGAGGTTGGCATTTTATCACTTGGTGGTATCGTTTATTCCCGTTCAGTTCGTGTTGGCGGAGATAAAATGGATGAATCAATTATTTCTTATATTCGTCGCTATCAAAATTTATTAATCGGCGAATCAACCGCCGAAAGAATCAAAAAAAATATTGGCGCTGCTTGCCCGCCTGAACAAGGAGATGGCTTGGTTGTTGAAGTTAAAGGACGCGATTTATCAAATGGCATTCCTAAAGAAATGATTTTAACCGAACGCCAAATCGCTGAAAGCTTGATGGAACCAGTTGAACAAATCGTCGATGCCATTAAAGTTGCACTTGAATGCACTCCACCCGAACTTTCTTCCGACATTGTCGAAAGAGGCATTGTTTTATCTGGTGGTGGAGCCTTATTAAAAAATCTTGATCATGTTATCAGACAAGCTACGGGCTTGCCGGTTTTCGTCGCCGAAGATCCTTTGCTTTGCGTCGTTAATGGCTGTGGCAAAGTTTTAGAAAATACCAAAATGTTTAGAGCTACCTTATTTAGACAAGATTAAAATCAAAACATTTAATGAGTAGCTACTTAAACCACACTCCAAGATCGAATTTAATAATTCAACATAGTTTCAATTTAATTTTTCGTAAAATTGAAACTATGTTTTTTATTTTTTTATGCATAATTTGTTTAATAATTTCAAAAATAAATCAAGAATTTAAAAACAAAATTAGTAACGGAATAATTACAATTTCCACTCCAATCATAAAAACCGTATCCTTCCCCATCAATTCTTCAATCGATCTCGTCATTAATTTTAAAAATTTGGCAATCGCAAAAAAAGAAAATGAAAAACTCAAAGAAGAATTATTTAAATTACAAAATTATTACCTCTCTTCTCTTGCGATTCATCAAGAAAATAAAGAGTTGCGAAGTGCTTTAAATTTTGTGAAATCAAAAACCGAAAACTATAAAATTGCTCACATAATTGGCATGTCGCACCAAGTTTTTGACCAAAAATTATTGATTGATTCCGGCAAAAATCGCGACATAAAAGAAGGACAAATTATCGCTGGCAATCGCGGAATTATTGGCAGAGTTTCTGATGTTTTTGAAGATAAATCACGCATAATTTTATTAACAGATTCAAGTTCTAGAGTTCCAATTATCGCTTCTCGTGCAAGAAATAGAGGCATTTTAGCTGGAAATAATAGCGGTTTAATGGAAATTTTATACTTGCCAAAAAATCATCAAATAGCCATTGGCGATAAAATTTTCACCTCGAGCGATGGTGATACGGTGCCACCGGGATTACTTATCGGAGTCGTTAAAAAAATTGATAAAAATTCAGTTTATGTTTCGGGCATTGAAGATATTAACAGCTTAAATATTGTTACAATCATCGATTATTAATTCTAAAATAAATCAAAAAAGTCATTTTTATATTTAGTGACCTTTAAATTAAAAAGTAACTATTTTTTTAAAAAGACTTTTTTATATTAATTAATTTTGTAATTAATTTTTAAGAGAGTACTAAATTTGATGAACCTCTCTCACTTACCAAACTCATTGACCGCAAACTTACAAATGTTCCGTCCCGCAATTTAAACCCGCTTCGTTCAACTCGATCTTCACCTCCAGCTTTTCCGACTTTTGCAGGTGAAGATTCTTCAACTTTTTGCTCTTTATCAGCCTTCTCTTTTTCATCTTTCATGAGCTTAATTTCATTCGGATATCTTTCATATAATAGTTTCTTTACATCATCTTTAAAATATTCAAATTTTTTGGCGATTTTTTTTCTATGTTCTTTAGAGCGAAATAAAGAAGCTTTTTTGCCTTTACCGTCATCTCCTCCAGTTAGAACTTTTAAGATAGCAATGCTATTTTCATGATCAATAATTTTTGTTGTTGGATTTTCTTCGTTAACAGGTTTATCTGAATTTGCTCTGGAAATAGCCACATCAAGGAGCGAATATTCAAGAATTGTTCCATTTTTGTCATATGAGGTTGTCACATGATTAATGTCACAATATTCAGATAAAAGCTTTACTGCGTTTAAATTTTGCTTACTAACAGCGCCATAAAGTGCCGTCGCTCCCGTGGTTATATTTATTAACTTTTCAGCTTGAGCTGGAACATCTTCTTGCGTAGTTGATTTATGTTTGATGTCCGCAGAAAAATCAAAATCAAAAACTAGATTTTTATCTTTATTTTTTGCCAGCCTAAACAAGTTAACGATACGATTTAAAAACATAATACTTTTGTCACTATTATCTTCGGCTAAACGCTGAAAAAGTGTTTTATTTGAAGTGTTATTATCTTCATATTTTAAACTTAAACAAACGCCCAATCCCTCCTCTAAAATCAATGTACCAAATTCTTTATACTTATTATCTTTGAACAATTGCCAAACTTTACTTACAATTTTTGGCGGTGATTTATCAATTTCATCTAAAGCTTTATCGATTTTTTCTTGTTGTTCGGGAAGTAGTTGAAGCTTATTTTGCTCAATTTTTTCTTTTTGATCTGGTCTGATTTTATCACTACCCAATAATGATTTAAGAAATTCAGAAAATTCAATTTCATCACTATAATTTTGTAAAGATGAAAGTAAGATAGTATATCTCACTTCTTCAAGTTCATCATTATTTTCGCAAACATTTTTTAAAATTTTTGTACTAATTAAACTCGCAACTTTATAGTTTTTATTTTCAATGGCATAATCTAAAATGGTATAAATTAAATTTTTATCGGTTTGAATTTGGGTGATTAAAAGTTTTTTTTCATCTTCTGTTTTTAAAGATTCAAATAATATTTTAAAATACTCATAAGTTTTTTCAGAATCAGGTGATGTTGTTTCTAAAATTTCTTTCCCTAAAATAATCACATCTTCTATGGGAATTTTTTTAAGCAATTCTTCTAATACATCAAATTTATTATTTATAAAAGCCAGAGTAACTGGATTAAATAAATCTGAAAAGCATTCTTTTTTTTCAAGTAAATTTTTAACAATTTGTAAATGCCCATTTTTCGAGGCCAAACAAAGAGGAGTTGAACCATATTTCGTTTTCGAATCTATTTCTGCATTAGCTTCAATAAGAGCCTCAACAACTTCGACATGACCTTCTTGTGAAGCAATATGAAGTGAGGTTTTGCCATCTGATATTTTCGAATCTATTTCTGCCTTAGCTTCAATAAGAGCCTCAACAACTTTGGCATGACCTCTTAGCGAAGCAAGATGAAGAGGAGTTTTGCCATCTGATATTTTCGAATCAACTTTTGCTCCAGCTTTAATAAGAGCCTCAACAACTTCGACATGACCTTCTTGTGAAGCAATATGAAGTGGAGTTATACCATCATCTGATATTTTCGAATCAACTTTTGCTCCAGCTTCAATAAGAGCCTCAACAACTTCGACATGACCCTTTAGTGAAGCAATATGAAGAGGAGTTTTGCCATCTGTTTTTGCCGAATTAGGATCTGCTTTAGTTGTAATTAAAGCCTCAACAACTTCGACATGACCTTTTAGTGAAGCAAAATGAAGAGGAGTTTTGCCATCTGTTGATGCCGAATTAGGATCTGCTCCAGCTTCAATAAGAGCCTCAACAACTTTGACATGACCTTTGTGTGAAGAAATATGAAGAGGAGTTAAACCATTTTCTACTGGTAAATTGACATCCACACCAGCATTAATTAGAATCTTAACAATTTCGAGATAACCATTTTCTGAAGCATTATAAAGAGCAGGTCCACCAGTGACTTCTTGCTTTAGATCCGGATTTTTTTCAAGAAGTTTTTTAACTTCTTTAGAATTATTTTTAGAAACTGCAAGTTTAAAATTTTCTAATATTTGATGTTTTTGACGAATAAAATCTTCTAGAAAACTTAAAGATGGAGGTTTACGCATTTATAATGTTTCTAAAATTAATTTTTAAAATTAAAACATTATAAA
>CAJBXX010000227.1 GCA_903959715.1 uncultured Alphaproteobacteria bacterium
TGACCCCCCACGGCTCCCAAATCGCAACTACCGTTGCGATTTTATCGCCCGCTCCCCCTCAAGGGGGGAGCTACAGCCCGTATGAGTTACGAGTATTTTAATAAACATAGGTTTGTAAGCCCTCAAGGGGGGAGCTAAAGCCTTTAAGCTTGACGAGTTTTTTTAAATTAGAGAAAAATGAAAGTAACCTGGTACCTTTTTTCTCTCAAAAGCCATCAAAATATTATTTAATTTATATTATTTTTCCGTTTACATTGGAATTGCATTCCATAATGAACGAGAAAAAATAAATTAGATTTTAAAAGCTACCCCTTCAAAATCGGCTTCGAAAAACTTTTCAAAAAATCCGTAATTTTTTAAACTTAATATTAAGAAATAAGTACAATAAATTCTTGAATATTATTTTTAAATGTTAATTTTGTTATGAGAAATTATTTAATTAAATTATTTTCAATAACAAATTTAGTGATGAATAAATAGAATTTATTAATTCCATTTATGGTTTTAACCCAATATTATCATAGCTCCACAACATAATTTTTAATTTAGCAAAATTGACATGGAAAATCATCTAGCAATAATTCTTTATTTGGTTTCTTTGTTTTTTTATTATGTGGCGGGAATAAGGCTTTCCAAAAATAATCCAAATGCCTCGCAAGCTTTTTATTTATTGGCTTCAGCACAATTTTTATATGGATTTACTTTTATCAATGAAACGCTTGTTATAAATTTATTTAGAGATAGTGAGTATTTTAATATTAATGATATATTTTTAATATTAATATCGTTTGCGATGATATTGGCGATGGCATTAATTACTAAAAATTTTATCTTTGAGTGCGGGGCGTTAATCCTTTATTATCTGGTGATATTTGCATTTTCACGCGTTGGTTTATTCGATGCAACCTTAATTTTTATTCACATAATATTGATTTCTTCGAGCGGTATCTTTAGTAAAATTACCGCCAAAATTTCGGAAATCGCATGTTCTTTGGTGTTAATTATTATTACTATTTTAATTGCGTCAAATATCTCGCATTTGGCAGAATATAGCATGAAAGAGGCTCTTTCCGCAGATAAAATTTCTATCATTCTAATGTTTGTAAATTTTGTTGGATTAACATTGGTATTGATATTTTCAAAAAATAAAAATTATTTTGAAAAAAAATTATTATTATGTCTGATCATATTAATGCTCATATTCTTTATTCCGAGCAGAATAACAATGACAATTTGTTTTTACATAATCTCTTTTTCACTTACTATTTTTATGATTATTCGAGGAAGAATTAATGCCAATATCTTATTTTCAATTATCTCTTTTTTAGTGATATTATTTTTAGGTGTTACTAGTCAAGCAAGGGGCGGTCATTTAGAAGCGGAAGGAAATGGATTTTTGTCTTTTATATTTTTAATAATAGTGGCTTATTGTGCTCAATTTTATCGCAAAAAAGCATTAAAAAAACTTTATAAAAATGATGACCAAAAAACATAAATTAATTTTGTTGATTGCGATTTTGCAAATAGCAATTTTGGCAATTTTGTATCTTGTGGAATCGACAAGAATAAAAAATGAAAAATCGAGAATTATTACGGTTGAGGCGGATTCGATAACCATCACTGACAATCTAAATTATATATTTTTAAAAATAAATTATAAAATGGGCAAAATAAAGAATTTTAAAGAGCACGAAAAATATGCATTAATTTCAAGTGATATCTATGTAGTTTTGAAAGAGCAGGGTGATTTGTTTGTTCCGGATTATGTTTCAAATAAAAAGCCAAAAATTAATTCTAATCAATTGATATTGTTGGGATCTTACTATGGCAGAGATTATATTTTCTATCCATATATCGATAGCATTGACAAAGAAAAGAGTAAGGTAAAATTTACTTATAAACCCTCTCCAAATGATAAAATTAGAGTTCAATTCAGTGTTTATAGGGGTTCACAGAGATCAAAAACCGTTTACATTAACGGCAAAAATATTGAACAATATTTCCAACCTAATAATTAATTGTTATTGTGAATTATTGAGGATTAATTGTTTTAATAATTCTAAAAATTGCGTTGAATTGATGAATTATCTTCTTACTCTGCGTAATCAAATTGAGTTGTTGAAAAATTAATGATGGTTCAAAAATCGGCGAAGAATTTTCAAAAAAAATCAACATAGAATTATCTTTAAAACAAGCGCTGATTTTATCATTTTTGCCAATAATTTTTTTATCAATATAGAATTCCGTAGGAAGCGAAATGAAGCTTTCGATAAATTCATCGGTAAAAAGATTGTTAAATTCGACGCCACTATTTGAAAAAATTATAAAATTTTTATCAAATTCCGCATTATCACTAACAACTTTTTCAAAAATTTTCGAATCGGGATTGTTGCTAGACTTAACTTGTTTTATAACGGTTTTAGCTGAAAAATTTTTTGGAAAATCGACCAAAAAAACCAAGCCTTCGGCAATTTTTATCTCTTTATCTTTTTCAACAAATTCGGCAATATCTTTTTTATGCATTTCCTCTTTTTTTGCCTTATTAAATTTAGGATTTTTTTTAAGGACAATATTTTTATCATATAAAAAAACTTTTTGAGCCGAGAATTCGCAATCATTTATTTTGGTGGTAATGAGGTCGCTTGAATTAGAAATTAGCGAATTAAAATTTGGTAAAATAAAAAATTCTTGATAGCGTTTAAATAAATTTCCGCCTTCTTTTTTATAAACAAAACTATCACCCAAATATTGAAAGAAATTTTCTAAAAAAAATTTTTGATAAAACTTTGTAAAGCCTTGATTTAAATGGTTTGCAAGGAATATTAAAATGCCAAAAAGAACGAGAGAAAATATCCAAAAATTATTAGTTATTTTTTGAAAATAATGAATATAAATCAAAAGAAAAATCATTAAAATTGTCGAGAATTTTATGATTTTCAAATTATAAATTCGCAATTTTTCAACTTGAGAAATCGATTTTTTTAAATATAAATTATAATAATCACGAAAAGAAATTTCCGATAATTCTTTCGCAATAAAATCATCGATGGAAAATTTTGAACGAATCGAAGCAAATATGCCAAAGATGACGATTTTTATTGATTCGACGAGGTTAAATTTCAAACGCATTTTAATTTATTTTTTGATTAAATTTAAATTTCTCCACACAAATTCACTAGTGAATGGAAGCAACGGCGCCGAGGCTTCGCACATGGTTAATAAAATTGTGTAAAGCACATCGTAAGCGTTTTGTTTGTCTTCGTCAATTTCACTTTTCCAAAATCTTTGACGATTTCTACGAATATACCAATTATTTAAAACCTCAAAAAATTTGTTAAATTCGTCGCAAGCTTGCGGGGTATCATATTGTTGCATAGCCATATCAATGGCAGTTACGGACGATTTTAATTTTGCTAAAATATAGCGATCGAGAATATTTTTAAACTCTCTTTTTTCATTGATGCGATTAGCGAAAATGCCGTCGGCATTGGCGTAAAGGCAAAAGAAATTAAAGGCGTTGAGGAGTGGTTTTATTGATAAACGCAAAGTGTCACGAATGGCTTTGCCTTCTTTGTCGATCCGCAATTCTTGCCCACGCATGACGGGTTGCGAAATCATATAAAAACGCATGGCGTCGGAGCCAATCGTTGAAAATATTTCCAACGGATCGGCATAATTGCGTAATCTTTTGGAAAGTTTTTGCGAATTTTCATCTAAGATTGTGCCGTGGCAAATCACATTTTTGAAGGGTGCGCGATCAAAAAGTGCGGTTGATAAAACCATTAAAGTATAAAACCAACCGCGAGTTTGGGCGACATATTCGGTAATAAAATCGGCGGGAAAATTATCTTCAAACCATTCCTTATTTTCAAATGGATAATGGACTTGGGCGTAAGGCATCGAACCGCTTTCAAACCAGCAATCGAGGACATCCGAGACGCGTCGAAATTCTTCGCCATCTTCAAAAAAAACAATTTCATCGATGAAAGGGCGATGCAAATTATCGATTTTTTTTCCCGAAATTTTTTCAAGTTCAGCGATTGAGCCAAAGACTTTTAATTTGCCCGACTTACTTTTCCAAACTGGCACGGGACAGCCCCAAAAGCGGTTGCGCGTGATTGACCAATCTCTCGCACCTTCGAGCCATTTACCAAATTGCCCGTCTTTAATATTGTTTGGAATCCAATTTATTTGTTGATTTAATTCGACCATGCGATCTTTGAATGCGGTGACTTTGACATACCACGAACTCACGGCTTTGTAAATTAGCGGGGTATCTGTTCGCCAGCAATGTGGATAATTATGGAGGATTTGTTCGGGATTGCCGAAGAGAATTTTATTCTCCTTGAGATATTTTATGATGTCGTCATTTGTGTCGAAAACTTGGCGTCCATTAAGCTTCAAAGCATTGTCATCGTTGATTTTGTAAATCTGATTATTTTTTCCAACAAAGCCGATTAAAGAATTAAATTTACCAGCTTCATCAACGGGGCAAATGGTTGGAATGCCATTGGCTTTGCAAAGTAATTGGTCATCTTCGCCAAAGCCGGGAGCGATGTGAACGATTCCCGTTCCTTCTTCGGTTGAAACAAAATCGCCCGCCAAAATCGTGAAAACTTTTGCAGATTCATTTTTTAAAGAAATTCCACCCGCCTCATTTTGAAAATTATTATTGTGAGGAAATAATTGACTATAACTAAGCCCCACCAACTCTTTACCTATAACGCTTCCAAGCACTTCATATTCACCCAAATCTTTGGCAAATTTTTCAATTAAATTTTTAGCTAAAATTAAAATTTCATGATCTTTTTTGATTAAAGCATATTCAATTTTTTCACCAATTGCTAAAGCTAAATTTGAGGGTAAGGTCCAAGGCGTTGTAGTCCAAGCGATTAATGCAATGTTGGTATTTGATGTTAAAAATTTTTGTAAAAAAACCGGAATTTCTTGAAGATAAAATTTGACTTTTGCTGTTTTACTCGCCTTCTGCCTGTAAGCGTTATCCATTCGCGTTTCAAAATTTGAAAGCGGAGTTTGACACGCCCAAGAATAAGGAACGACGCGAAAATCTTCGTAAAGTAAACCCTTGTTATGCAATTCTTTAAATGCCCACAAAACCGATTCCATGTAGTTCAAATCCATGGTTTTGTAGCTGTTTTTAAAATCAACAAATCGTCCTTGACGCGTAACATAATTTTCCCAATCATCAGCATATTTCATCACTGATTTTTGGCAAGCATCGTTGAATTTTTCGATGCCAAATTCTTGAATAGCGATTTGCCCGGAAATCGGCTTGCCCTCTTGCTTGGTAAGCTCTTTTTCGGTTTCCATTTCGACCGGTAAACCATGAGTATCCCAGCCAAAACGGCGTTCAACTTTTTTACCTTTCATAGTTTGATAACGCGCCACTAAATCTTTTATAAAGCCCGTAAGCAGATGCCCGTAATGCGGAAGACCATTGGCAAAAGGTGGACCATCATAAAAAACAAATTCATTTTTTTGACTTTTTTCGTGGCGACAATTTTTATGATCCTTGAGTGAGCAAGGATTAACAACGGGCGAAGTGTTATCTTCGTCAAGTTCGCTTGGAAAATTTCGCATCTCGACCGATTTTTCAAAGATTTTTTGCTCTTGCCAAAATTTTAAAATATCCTCTTCCATCTTAGAGAAATCAAGGTTTTGATTGGCATCTGGGTAAAATTTTTTCTTCGTCATGATAAGTTTTTTTAAAAAAATGTTATTTTTATGAAATTCTTCTATAAATTATAATTATTCGATTATAATAATGTTCTTAAATTTAATCTATTTTAGAAAATAGTTTTAATTTTGCTAA
>CAJBXX010000228.1 GCA_903959715.1 uncultured Alphaproteobacteria bacterium
GGGCTTGATGCCGTTAAAATTGGCGTTTGAATTTCAAGAAAATTTTGCTTCACCATTTCAACGCGAAGCGCGGAAATCACTTGCGAACGCAAGATAATATTTTTGTGAGTTTTATCACGACGCAAATCGAGAAAACGATATTTTAAACGCAATTCTTCGGGATAATTTTCATTTTCAGCGTTAATTTGAAATGGAATTTGTTCGGCGAGAGATTCAATTATCAACTCTTCGACACGCACTTCAATTTCGCCGGTTTTAATTTTTGTATTAACCGCCTCCGAGTCGCGAGCGACAACATTTCCAATAATCGTAATAACCGATTCAAGTTTGATTGAAGCGATTGCGTCAAGATTAAGATTTGCATTTTGTTGATCGATGACAATTTGTGTTACGCCATAATGATCGCGTAAGTCGATGAAAATAAGACTACCATGGTCTCGCTTTGAATGAACCCAGCCAGATAATTTAACTTGTTGGGATATGTTGCTTTTGTTCAATGCACTACAATTGTGCGTTCTAAATTTATGAATCACAGAGATGTTTGATATGAGTTTATGAGAATTTTAGGATATTTTTATTTGATTTGGTGTAAATGCAAGAACTATTTTTGTAATTTTAATCATAAAAAAATCTTATTTATATTTTGTATAAATAAGATTTTTTGTAGTTTTATTAAAAACTATTGTTGAGTTTGCTCATTCTCTTTAATTGGAGCGATTTGAGAAACTTTGAAAGGACCTTTTGGTTCAGTGCTTGGAGTGTTTTTTGTTTCTTTCATATACTTTAAAAATAAAGGTTAATAAACATTATATAAACTAATTGATTAAAATAACAAATCAAGAACTTATTTAAATAATTTTCAAATTTAATAAAGGTCATAAGAATTGACGCCACCATAATAGCTTTTATTTCTACAAACTCGACATTTAGAATTTTTAGCCATAAAAAGCTCAATCGCCCTAGGCTCTTTAAGGCAAATTAACCAAGCAACGCCATGAAAAAATGGCAATAAAACCAAAAGATATATAAAATTATTGGTAAAAATAAATGTCATTAAACACACCAATAAATTTAATGTAGCAAATGTATAACTAACACCAAGTAGCATTGGTGGACGAGTAAGACCCAAAAACAAAGGGTCGGCATCGAATTGTCCTCCACTTCCATCGCTCATAAATAAATTTTAAAATTAGTTTGACAAAGAATTGCTAATTAATAAAAATATTTTTCTAAAAAAATGTCAATCTATTTCTTAAATTTACAAATAAATTAAAATTTTATGTCGTTACTTGCCAAATCTTTATCCAACATCAAACCATCGCCAACAATTGCCGTTGCAGGCAAAGCTTCGGAGCTCAAAGCTCAAGGCTTCGACATAATTTCTTTAGGGATGGGCGAACCCGATTTCGATACTCCCGAAAACATTAAACAAGCCGGCATAAAAGCTATTCAAAATGGCGAAACCAAATATACCGCTGTTGACGGCACTCCGGCTTTAAAAAAAGCTATAATTGCCAAGTTAAAAAGAGAAAATAATCTTGAATATAAAATCTCGGAAATCTCTGTTAGCACCGGCGCCAAGCAAGTTATTTACAACGCACTTATTGCCACTTTAAATCCCGAAGATGAAGTTATAATTCTGGCACCATATTGGGTTTCTTATCCCGACATGGTCTTACTCGGATCAGGCGTCCCAGTTATCGCCGAATCTTTTGAGAAAGACAATTTTAAAATTTCACCACGCGAACTTGAATCAAAAATTACCAAAAAAACAAAATGGTTGATTTTAAATTCGCCGAGCAATCCTACGGGGGCATGTTATTCGGAATCCGAATTGCGTGCTTTGGCCGATGTTTTATTGCGTCATCCGCAAGTTCATATTTTAAGCGACGATATTTACGAACATTTAATCTTCGATGATTTAAAATTCGCCACTATCGCCTCGGTTGAACCAAAACTTAAAGAGCGCACTTTAGTGGTAAATGGCGTTTCTAAAAGTTATGCCATGACGGGTTGGCGTATCGGCTTCGGTGCTGGTCCCGAAAAATTAATCAAGGCCATGGGAATTATTCAATCGCAAAGCACTTCTTGCCCGAGTTCAATCAGCCAATCTGCCGCTCTCGAAGCTTATAACGGCACTCAAGAATTCATTAAACCTAACGCCATTTTATTTCAAAAACGCCGTGATATGGTGGTCGAAATGTTAAATAAAATTGATGGCATAAATTGCAATACTCCAAACGGCGCGTTCTATGTATTTCCTAGTTGCAAAGGTCTTTACGGCAAAAAAACTCCGAAAGGTCAAGAAATTAAAAATGACAATGATTTTGCCACTTATCTTCTCGAAGAAGCATTGGTTGCGGTCGTTCCCGGAGTTGCCTTCGGAGCCGAAGGATTCTTTAGAATTTCTTACGCCGCCAGCGACGAATTTTTACGCAATTCGATGCAAAGAATTACCGACGCTTGCGCTAAATTAAAATAATTTTATGCTACTCACCGTTGACATTGGCAATACAAATATCGTTATTGGATTATTCGAAAAAAATATTTTAAAACATAAATGGCGAATAATTTCTGATCTCAAAAAATCGGTTGATGATTATGCTGTTGATATTATCGAATTATGCCTAACCAACAAGGTTGATTGCTTGAATATCAACGGTTGCATCATCGCTTCAGTGGTGCCGATTTTAACCGCAAGAATTCACGAAGCGATCAAAAAATTTATCAGCGAAACAATTGGTAAAAAAATTTTAATTATCGGCGACGAATCTACAAAATTAGGCATCGACATCAAAATTAAAAATAAAAATGAAGTTGGTCATGATCGCTTAATAAATTCAATTGCGGGTTTTAATAAATTCGGCGGAAACCTTATCATTGTTGACTTCGGAACCGCCACAACTTTTGATGTTGTTGGACAAAATGGCGAATATCTTGGCGGAATAATCGCCCCCGGAATTAATTTATCGCTCAAAGCCCTTCATGACATGACAGCACAACTTCCAAAAATTTCCATCAAAGCTCAAAAAAATGTCATCGGCAAAAGCACGGTGGAAGCAATGAATTCAGGGGTTTATCACGGCTATATCGCCATGGTCGAAGGTTTAATTAATAAAATTGAAAATGAACTTCAAGTTAAAACAACTCAAATTATCACGGGCGGACTTGCGGAAATATTTAAAGAACCCCTTATCACTTCAAATACAATTCATCATCAACCCGACCTTACGCTAGAAGGATTAAAGATAGTTTTTGAAAGAAATTAAAATGAAATATTGAAGAAAAAAGCAGTCAAATTTTTACTAAAAAATTTAATGGAAAAAAGATAAAAAAAACTCAAAAATAGCATCGAATTTTTTTAATTATGCCAAAGTCTAGTAAGAATTTTTATTCCCACTCAATGGTTCCTGGTGGCTTGGAAGTGTAGTCGTAAACTACGCGATTAATCCCACGCACTTCGTTAATAATGCGATTACTAACTTCGCATAAAAAACTTGATTCAAAATTATAAACTTCGGCGGTCATGCCATCGACCGAAGTAACGGCACGAAGCGCCAACACATATTCGTAAGTTCGAGCATCACCCATAACGCCGACGGTTTTAACTGGCAGTAAGGCACAAAAGGCTTGCCAAATTTTGTCGTAAAGCCCAGCTTTTTTGATTTCATCGATATAAACCGCATCGGCTTCTTGCAAAATTTTGATTTTTTCTTCGGTAATTTCGCCAAGAATTCTAATCGCCAAACCCGGACCTGGAAATGGGTGTCTCGAGACAATAATTTCTGGAACGCCGAGTTCGCGTCCAAGCGCCCTCACCTCGTCTTTGAACAACATTCGCACCGGTTCGAGAAGTTTTAATTTCATATTTTCGGGCAATCCACCAACATTATGATGCGATTTTATGGTTTGACTTGCACCTTTATTTGGATGCGAAGATTCGATAACATCCGGGTAAAGTGTGCCTTGAGCCAAAAACTCCGCACCTTCTATTTTAGAGGCTTCTTCGTCAAAAACTTCGATGAAAGTTTTGCCAATAATTTTGCGTTTTTGTTCGGGATCGGAAATGTTTTTTAATTTATCTAAAAATAATTTTTTGGCATCGCAGTAAATAAAATTTGTCGCAAAATTTTTGGTAAAAATTTCTTTAACTTGTTCGCCTTCATTTTTTCGCAACAAGCCGTGATCAACGAAAATGCAAGTTAATTGCTTGCCAATCGCCTCATTAATTAAAGTTGCAACCACCGATGAATCAACGCCACCGCTTAATCCGCAAATAACTTTTTTATCGCCAACAATTTTTTTTATTTCAAGAATTTGCTCATTTTTAAAATTTTTCATACTCCAATTTGGCTTACAGCCAGCTATTTCTACGACAAAATTCTTTAAAATCTTAGCACCATCAATTGAGTGATAAACTTCGGGATGAAATTGAACGCCGTAAATTTTTTTATCTTCATTGGCGATGCCAGCAAATGGAGCTTTTGGCGTTTTGGCGATAACCTCAAAACCTTGCGGAATCTTGCTAATGTGGTCACCGTGACTCATCCATACTTGACGATTTTGAAAATCTTTAAAGAATTTTGAATCTTTAACAATTTCAATTTCAGCTTTACCAAATTCGCGTTCAAAGGACTTCTCGACCTTACCACCAAGCATATCACAAATTAGTTGTTCGCCATAACAAATGCCGAGAATTGGAATATTTAAATCAAAAATTTGCGGAGAAATTTTTGGCGCATTTTCTTCGTAAACCGAAGAAGGCCCGCCCGAAAAAATAATTGCTTGTGGCGGATTTTTTTTAATTTCTTCAAAAGAAATATTAAAATTTTTTACTTCACAAAAAACGCCGAACTCACGCACTCTTCGTGCAATCAATTGCGTAACTTGACTTCCAAAATCAATAATAAGAACAGAATTATGCGACATTTATTTAAGATAAAATTGCTTTAATAAGGCGAGATTTAATTTCGTTTTGCGAAAATTTGCCGACGATAATTTTACTTATCGCTTCGCATAAATCTAGTTTTAATTTATATTTTTTTGCAAATTCAACAATAATTTTTGCCGAATTCATGCCTTCGTAAGTTGTATTTTTATCAGGCTCTTTGCCAAGCGCAAGAAGCATTCCAAGGCTATTATTACGAGATTTTGTTGAGGAGCATGTTAAAAAAATATCACCAAAACCCGCAGGATTTGCAACATCGCTTGAAGCTTTAATTTTTTTGCACAAAGCTTGAATTTCAGCAATTCCTTTGACCAAAAGCGCTGATTTAGTATTAACTCCGAGCTCAAGCCCATCAACCATTCCGCACCCAATTGCTAAAATATTTTTAACGATGCCACAAATTTCGGCGGTTCTCGGATCTTTGAAATATAAAGCTTTAAAATTTTCGTTGTTAAGAATTTGTATAATTTTTTGTGCAATTTTTTTATTTTTGGAAGCGATCGTTGTTATGCTTGGCACCTCTCTCGCCACTTCTACCGCAAAGTTTGGACCCGACAAAACTGCACAATTTTTATTTTTTGTGATGCGTTCAAAAGAATCGCTTAAAAGACTTAATGTTTTTCCTTCAAAACCCTTAGAACAAATCACGAATCCACAAGTTTTTTTGAAATTATTTTTAGAAATTTTTTCAAAAACATCTTTTATCACGATGCTGGGAACCACTATAAATACAAAGTCTGAATCGTTTTTTAATTCACTTCCCGCCTGAATATTTTTGTGCAATTTTAAATTGGGAAAATATTTTGAATTAGAATTTTTTTGATTAATTTCATTGATAACATCTTGCTCAATTGAATTCAAATAAACAGCGCAATTATTAATTGCCAAATGATTGGCAAGAGCCGTGCCCCAAGTTCCAGAGCCAATCACCATTACTTTATAATTTTCATTTTTCATATCAAAATTTTTAAAATTTACAAAACTTTTTCAATAATCACCACCGCTCCCGATATTGATTTTTCATCGCTAATAGTCAAATGAATAATAAATTTTTCGCAGTTCAAAATTTCTTTAATTTTCGCTTCTTTATTGTTTAAAATTTTAATAAAAGGCTTGCCCAATTTATCATTAAAAATTTCAATATCGTTAAAATCAATTCCGCGACCAATTCCAACGCCTAGAGCCTTAGAAAAAGCCTCTTTTGAGGCAAATCTTTTAGCAAAAAAATTAATGGAATTTTGATTTAATTTTTCTTGATTTTTATATCGAGATTCAAAATCATGTAATTCATTTTTTGAAAAAATTTTTTCTTTAAAATTTTTATCAAATTTTTTAATAATTTTTTTAATTCTATCATTTGATATTAAATCAATTCCAATTCCAATTATCATAAAAAACTAAATAATGTTGCATGTTTTTTTATTAATCTTTAAAAATGTACAACATATGAATTTAAAACTTAACTTTATTTTACAATGATTTCTAACAAAGCAATCGTAGTGCTAATTGGAAATAACGGAACCATCATAACAAAACATAGTGGAAACGCTGTAACTCATGAATTTGTTGAGAAATTAACCGACGAAAATAAGCCAAATTTAACAAGTTTTTTTGGCAATTCAAAAGGTTATTCAATCTACATAATGCTTGATACCATTGACCAAACCTACAAGAAAAAAACATATCCGTTGATGCGTAAATTCGATCTTGATCGCATCGCCAAACGAGATCTCGCTTCCGACGGCGACAAAGAAGGCTTGAAGAATTATATTTTATTAAAAAGCCATAAAAATTCCAATCCGCAAAAAAAAACTATTCTAAAAAAAATTGAAACCAATAAATCGGATTGCTTATTCATAACCTCTTCTAAATCCGAAACAATTACAACTTGGCTCAATTTTATTTACGAATTACCAAATCGCTTAATCGGCATTTACATGCTTCCCGTTGAATGCTTTAATTTTTTCAATCAAATTCTAAAGACCGAATCTTCGCCCATGGCTTTGAAATCGGAATTAAAAACTAAGGAAGGAAATGTTTTTTGTTTAGTAATCCAAACCAAAACTGGGGGAGCTCGACAAATTGTATTTTCTGAATCGGGCATAGTTTTTACTCGGGTAGTAAATTACAATTTTGATGAGTTAAATTTTGTCGAAAAATATTCTCAAGACATTTATAGTACATTTGAATATTTAAAAAGATTATACATAGATTTATCGATTCAAGAATTTGAAGTAATAAATATTTTACCCGAAAAAGCTTCAATTGAAATAATGCGCACCAAAAATATTGAATTAAACATTCGCAACTATACCGTTCAAACCTCGGTCGATTTGTTAAAGATAAAATATTTAAAAATCGAAGATGATTATTTTGATATATTAATGAATGATGTGTTTGTTAGATCACAAAAAATTCTAAAATTCTCAAATCAAAGAATAAAAACTGCGGAAAGCCTATATTTAATACTCAAATCTTCATATTTTTTAAACGCTCTTTTTCTAATTTCCTTTATATTTGTAGCGGTTTTAGTGTTCATCACCAACGAATCAATTTCAGAAAAAATTGATAAAGCTCAAGATCAAAAAATCACTGCTCTTAACGAATTTGGCAAAATTAAAAAAAGTTCTCTTCAAGGTACTTACCAAGAAGGAGTAAAAGAAGTAAGTATCGAAAGGGTTGGTGATATGGGAAGGGTTGAACAGGGGCTCGGCAACTTTGAACACGACTTTGTAAAAACTTATTCTTTAATGAATTTTTCCAGAGATTTTGATATAAAATTTAATTCATTTTCATATGGATTATCTTCTTTTAACTCACATAGCTCTGACAATAAAAGCGCGGAAAGGCAACTTACTCTAGTTGGTAAGCTTTATAATAAAAGTGGCGATATTGAAAATTTATTTACCGAATTTGATAAATTCGTCGTTCAAATGAAAAAATCATTAGTCGATTACGAAATAAAATATAATGAATTGCCTAGAAACATCGATTTCAATCAAAAATATTATGATTTTCCTGTAGAATTTAGAATTATATCCAAAAACAAATGAAAATTGATAAACTAAAAAAACAAATCAAATTTAGTGCACTTTCAATTATAATTTTTATCGTTATAATCTCGTCTCTTTTGGCTATTTACATATATTTAAACAATTCGTTTTTAGATCAATATGACAAAATTGTGATGGATATTGCTGACATAAAAAACAAAACCCAAGAAATTGAACAAAAAACCCAAGAAAACCGTAAATACATGGAATTATGGTCAAAAATAAATCAAAGCAAAAAATCTTTAGATGGCATAAAAGCTGAAGATGTTAATAAAATCATCACCAATCTTGCTGAAAAATATTCAATAACGAACACGGTTTTTAAAATCAGCGTCCCAGAAAATTATCCGTCAAATGTTTTTAAAAATGAAACTATTTCGCTTTTATACACGATCGCTGAGCTAACATTTTCTTCTTATCACGATGTAAAATCTATCCAATTTGCCAATGAATTAATAAAATATCTTCATGGTTATGCAATCATAACAAAATTTGAATTTTCTAAGGATCGAGATTACTCTGTGCAAGATTATTTTGACATCAGCACAGGCAAATCATTCGGCGCAATTAAAGCGAGAATTGTTTTTTCTTGGTATGTTTATAAAGAGGGCAATTTATCGACTCCAAATTCAGAAAATAAAGACTCATCATCAAATCAAAAATCTATCGAAAATGAGAAGTTATAAAATATTGTTAATCATTCTTGTTGCCATAATGCAAACTATCGCTTTCGATGAATCCAAATCGCAAAACAGCGATAAAATGCCAAAAAGCGTTAACATCGACAACCTTAAAGCCGGAGAAACTCCAATTTCTTCCAACTCAATAAAAAACGCTCTGGACGATATTTTTTCGCCATCAAAATTAAAATCAATCATGTATGATGAAGAGCAATTTAGTAATTTAGAAAAAGCGATAGAAGCCTTGAGAAACAACCAATCCTTTGTTCCCGAAGGTGAAGAAATAAACAAACAAAGTGCCGAAGATGCAAAAAAACAAGAAGAAGAAATTAAAAAACTCGAAGGAAGCGAAGAAAATGTAAAATCTTATGTTTTCTTGTCATCGATAATGTATTTTTCGGAAAAACAATGGTCTTTATGGATTAACGATAAAAAATTCTTGGCGAATGCAAACTCTAGTGAAAATGAACTTTATTTTAAAAATGTAAGTCAAGATCGAGTGAGTATTGTTTGGAGATTAAGTATTAGTAAATGGAAAATTTTATCTGGAAAAAAATCCGAAGAATACGCTCCCAAAATTAACGAAAATAACCAAGTTGAAGTTGAATTTTCGTTAAAACCTAATCAAACTTTTATTTTAGGATCAAATAAAGTTGTTGACGGAAGAGCCGTCGATTCAATTAATCGCAAAAAATAATGAAAAAATTTATACAAAATCCACGCCTACTTTTTCCTTTTTTTATGGCGTTAATCATGGCGTTTATAATGTCGGGAGTTTTAATATTTATAAATTTAGGATTAGTTGAAAATTTTATATTTATTTGGATAAAATCTTTCTTTATAGCCTTTACCGTAGCCTTTCCAACCGCTTTTTTTATAACGCCAATTGTACAAAAAATCGTTAAAAAAATTATGTCTCTTTAAAAAATTTATGAGACAATTTGTCCATAGCATTTTTTATTAAAGAAAGTTAGATTTATAACATGAATGAATCTATAAAAATAAACACAAATACTAATCAAAAAAATCTTCGGCAACTGCTTATTTTGCGAGCGATTGCCATATTTGCTCAAATCATCACAATTATTATCGTAGATATTTTTTTTAAAATTTCTTTGCCAAAAAATTTAATGTTTTTGGTAATATTTTTTTTAGTATTATTTAGTTTAAAAAGCCTTTACAACCTTAAAAATAAAGTCATAAGCGATAAAAATTTATTTATCGAATTATTGCTTGATGTAAGCGCGTTTACTTTACAAATTTATCTTAGTGGCGGAATTTCCAACCCATTTATTTCGCTTTTTTTGCTTCAAGTGATAATCGGAGCGATTCTCTTAAAGCCTTTATTTTCATGGCTTGTTGCCATAATTACTTTTGTATTTTATCTCTTATTGAGCAAATTTTTTTATGTCATAAATTTTGATTCGATTGACAATTCAACGATGTCAAATCATCATCATTTTCATCACGATAGTTTTGATTTACATCTGCACGGCATGTTGGTGAGCTATGTGATTTCATCAATTTTGTTAATAATTTTTATTGGCAAAATTATTAACAATATTCGACATGGCGAACAAAAAATTCACGCTTTGGAGCAACAATTTTTAAAAGAAAAACAATTGATGGAGATGGGCTTGCTTGCTACTTCCTCGGCACATAATCTTGGAACTCCTCTTTCGACAATTTCAGTGATTATTAGTGATTGGAAAAAAATTATTTCTGATAAAAATTTACAAGATGACATTAAAATTATCGATTCACAATTGCAAAAATGTAAAAATATTTTATCAGAAATTTTAAATTATTCTGGTAAATCAAGACTAGAATCCTTTGAATCAAAATCACTTCAAGATTGTTGTCAAAATCTTGTTAAAAATTGGCAAAAATCTTGCAAAATTAAAGAGCTTGAATATGAATTTTTATGCACAATCGAGCAACCATTTTTTTTCAATAACATTTTAATTCAAGCAATTTATAATATTTTTAATAACGCCCTTGAGGCTTACAAAAATAAGATTAAAATCGCTTTTTTAAATGATGAAAATAATTTAATTATAAAAATAATCGATGACGGCAACGGCTTTGACGAAAAAATTTTAAAAAATTTAGGAAAACCCAATTTATCGACAAAAAAAAGCGCTGGTCTTGGACTATTTTTAACCATCGAAACTCTAGAAAAAATTAACGGCAATTTAATCGTCAAAAACATTAAAAATATTGGCACTCAAGTTGAAATCTTAATTCCTTTTAAATATTATGAAGAATTATAAATCAATATTAATAGTTGAAGATGATGAAGATTTATTAACAACAATGAAGCGTTCTTTTGAGCGTCATAATTACTTAGTTGAATGCGCTAAAAGCTTAAAAGAAGTTGAAAAAATTGTTAAAAATTCAAATTTTACCAATGCCGTTATTGACTTGAAAATCAACGGCGAATCGGGTCTTGAAGTCATTAAATTTTTAAATAATTTTGATAAAAAAATAAAAATTATAATGCTTACGGGCTACGCCAGTATTACCACTACAATAATGGCGATTAAATCTGGAGCTTGTTATTATTTGGCAAAACCTGCCAATGTTGAAATGATTATTGAGGCTTTCGACAAAGAAAATTTAGAATCATCGCAAGCCGAAATAAAAATCACCAACAAAGAAACTTCGTTGAAAAATCTGGAATGGGAACATATTCACAAAGTTTTAGTCGAGAATAATTTTAACATTTCCAAAACTGCCAAAATTTTGAATATGCACCGCCGAACTTTGTGTCGCAAGCTTCAAAAAAGCGGGATAAAATAGAAATTAAACTTCAAATAAAGTAAGAGATTTAACTGGATTATGATTGCGTTCGGGCTTAACCTCGGCAACATTTTTCTTTTTACGACGACGACGACGATCGCGCTTAACTTTACGAACCTTAGAGGAGTCAATCATTAAGCGACCCTTGATATAATTGTCAATTGCCTCTTCAAATTCGGGCATTTGCTCTTTAAAAAAATGATCGGCATTTGGAATCATTTGATAAGCAATCTCGGCACCATCACGGGCCGCAAGCTTTTCGGCAAGTCGAGCAGAATCTTGCTCTTTGGTGATTTCATCTTTTTCACCTTGGATTATTAAACCCGAAGCTGAGCAAGGAACAATAAAGTTAAAATCATATTTTGAAGCTGGCGGAGCCACTAAAATGTAATTTTCAATTTCTGGTCTACGCATAACGGTTTGTAGGGAAATCCATGCTCCGAATGAAAATCCGGCAATCCAAAAATCTGTCGCTTCCATATTTTGATCATGAAGCCAATTTATCACCGCAGTGATATCCATCAACTCACCAACGCCATTATCAAACTTGCCTTGCGACTTTCCAACGCCACGAAAATTAACGCGCAAAACCGAAAAACCATTATTAGCAAAAGCTTTGTAAAGACTATAAGTGATTTTATTATTCATGGTTCCGCCATAAAGCGGATGAGGATGCAAAACTAAAGCAACTGGGGCTTTTGGGTTTGGATTTTGATGGTATCGACCTTCAATTCTTCCAACATTTCCACTAATTATAACTTCAGGCATGTTGAGAAATATTTAATGTTGATGAAAATTAAATTACTTGATGAAATTAAGCGTTTTCATCGAGTTGACTCCATTGAAGCGGACGATTATCGCCACCAAGAACTAATTGAGTCGTGTTGATATATTTTGCAGCCATGTATTTGCCATGTCCAACGCGAACACCATAATAGTAAATTGGCTCAACTTCTTTGCCTTTGAATTTTTTCTTTTCAATATTTTTGGCGCGGTTTTTAGGGTTATTCTTAGTGCCCATAGTTTGATTAAAATAATGTTAAAATGAGATAAAAAATCTTTCTAAAAAAAATTTTATTTTGCAAACGCAACTAAATCAAGTAAAAAGTTTTAAAAATTATAAAAAAACTATTTTCTTTAATGAAAAAATTTTTAAATTTAGTAAAAAATAATTCAAAATAATTTTAATTTATGCCAAAATTTACTCGCTTAAAAGATTGTGTCGTCACTAATAAAAATGTTCTCGTGCGTTGTGATATCAATGTTCCAATCGTTAATGGAATAATTGAAGATGACACTCGTATTAAAGCAATTATTCCGACTTTAAAATATCTCGCACAAAATCAAGCGAAAGTTATTTTGCTCGCTCATTTCGGTCGTCCCGAAGGTAAATTTGAAGAATCAATGTCGCTTAAACAAGTTTTAAATCGCCTTCAAGAACTTTTGACGCCAATTAAAATTTCTTTTATCGATGATTGTATCGGCGATAAAGTTCAAAAAGCCGTTGCCCACACTAATTACGGCGAAATTATTATGCTCGAAAATTTGCGTTTTTACAAACAAGAAACCAAGAACGATCCAGATTTTTCTAGGTCCCTCGCCTCTCTTGGTAATCTTTATGTTAATGATTCTTTTTCATGTTCGCATCGCGCCCACGCTTCAATTACAGGCATTCCCGAATTTTTAAAATCTTGTGCTGGATTTCAAATGGAAGTCGAACTCGATAATCTTACCAATCTTTTAGAAAATGCTAAGAAGCCAATGATGGCGGTAGTCGGTGGCGCTAAGGTTTCCACCAAAATTGATTTATTAAACTCACTTGCCACCAAATCTCAGGCGATTTTGGTCGGTGGTGGCATGGCAAATAGTTTTTTATATGCACTCGGCAA
>CAJBXX010000229.1 GCA_903959715.1 uncultured Alphaproteobacteria bacterium
GATAATATTGATGAAATCGATAATATTATTTTAGAAAAAAAACCACAAAATTTTGAAAAAAATATTTTACGATTAATAATTTTTGAATTAAAATTTGTTGATGAAAATTCTACACAAAATATTTTTGAAAATTATCAAAAAATTTGCGTAGAAAAAAAAATTAAATTTGATAAAAATTTGATAATCGAATTAATAAAAACAATTCGCGAATATGAATTTTAAAGCTTTAAAAAATCTTTTAGCATCGATTGACTTTTTTAAAGAAAAAAAATATTATTTTAAGAAAATTAAAAAATAAATTTCATGCCAAAGCGTTCAGATCTAAAATCTATTTTAATTATTGGTGCTGGTCCAATCGTAATTGGACAAGCTTGCGAGTTCGATTATTCAGGCACTCAGGCCTGCAAAGCACTTCGCGAAGAGGGTTATAAAATCATCTTAGTAAACTCAAATCCGGCAACGATTATGACTGATCCCAACATTGCGGATCGCACTTATATCGAGCCAATTACTCCCGAAATCGTTGAAGAAATTATTCGTAAAGAACGACCCGATGCAATATTGCCAACGGTTGGCGGACAAACTGCTTTAAATTGTGCCATCGCTTTGGCGAAAAATGGTGTGCTTGAAAAATATTCCGTCGAGTTAATCGGCGCTTCGATTGAAGCCATTAAAAAAGCCGAAGATCGGGCTTTATTTCAAAAAGCCATGGAAAAAATCGGGCTTGAAACCCCTAAAAACGCCATTGTTCACAATTTAGAAGAAGCAAAATTAGCTTTACAAAAAGTCGGTTTGCCGGCAATTATTCGTCCTTCTTTCACCATGGGCGGAGCGGGCGGAGGCGTTGCTTACACCGAAGAAGAATATTTGCAAATCGTGGCTTATGGTTTAACAATTTCGCCAACTCAAGAGGTTCTAATTGATGAATCAATCATTGGTTGGAAGGAATATGAAATGGAAGTGGTGCGCGATAAAAATGATAATGCTATCATCATTTGCTCGATTGAAAATATTGATCCGATGGGCGTTCATACCGGTGATTCAATCACCGTGGCGCCGGCGTTAACTCTCACCGACAAAGAATATCAAAATATGCGTAATGCTTCGATTGCGGTGTTGCGTGAGATTGGTGTCGAAACAGGTGGCTCTAATGTCCAATTCGCCGTTAATCCGAAAAATGGCAAGATGACAATCATTGAAATGAATCCACGCGTTTCGCGTTCGTCGGCTCTGGCATCTAAGGCGACGGGCTTTCCGATCGCCAAAGTTGCGGCAAAATTAGCGGTCGGTTTTACCCTCGATGAAATTAAAAATGACATCACGGGTGGCATTACTCCCGCTTCGTTCGAGCCCACTATCGATTATGTAATAACTAAAATTCCAAAATTCACTTTTGAAAAATTTAAAGGAAGCGATAGCGTCCTTTCGAGTTCAATGAAATCAGTGGGCGAGGTCATGGGAATAGGGCGCTCATTCATTGAAAGTTTTCAAAAAGCTTTGCGTTCTTTGGAAGGAAATTTAAGTGGCATTGAAGAAGTTAAAATTTTAATTGAAGATGATGAGCAACGCAAAAAAATGATTCGCCAAAAATTAAAAATTGCTTCTCCGAATAGAATTTTGTTGATTGCACAAGCTTTACGCGAAGGAATTTCCGCTCAAGAAATTAATGAAATTTGTAGCTATGATATGTGGTTTATTGAGCAAATTGAATCGGCAATTATTGTTGAAAATAAAATTAAAAAAGATGGTTTGCCCAAAAATTATGATGATTTTTTAAACTTAAAAAGAATGGGTTTTTCTGATAAAAGATTGGCAAAATTATCCGGAATTTCTGAAAAAGAAGCGCGAGAAATTCGTCGCGAGCTCAATATTCATCCAATATATAAGCGGGTAGATTCTTGCTCGGCAGAATTCGATTCAATCACGCCTTACATGTATTCAACCTACGAATAAAAATAAAATGAAATATTTTTCTTATAAAAATCTTCGCAATAAAAATGAATTATTCGTGGAAAATGTGGCAATTTCTGAAATTGCAAAACAAGTGGGAACACCTTTTTACTGCTACTCGCGCTTGACTCTATTTGAAAATTATCATAGTTTTGTTGAGGCTTTTGAGGTTCATAAAATTTTGGATTATAAAATTTGTTATGCCATCAAAGCCAATTATAATTTTCATTTGGTAAAAATTTTAGCTGGGCTTGGAGCTGGAATTGACGCGGTTTCAGCCGGTGAAATTCATCGTGCAATTAAAGCCGGAATTGATCCAAAAAAAATTGTTTTTGCTGGAGTTGGTAAAACTCGCGAAGATTTAATTTTCGCTTTGCAAAATGGCGTTGAAGAGTTCTCGGTGGAGTCAGTCGAAGAGATGTTTTTATTGAATGAAGTGGCGACAAATTTGCATAAAATTGCCAAATTTTCACTTCGCGTTAACCCCGATGTTGACGCCAAAACTCATCACAAAATTTCGACGGGACGCAAGGGCGATAAGTTCGGAATTGACATCGATTTGGTCGAAGAAATTTACGCTTTGGCTTCAAAACTTCCGGCTTTAGAAATTTATGGAATATCGATGCATATTGGTTCGCAAATAACCAGCCTCGAGCCCTTTGAGATAGCCTTTGAAAAGCTTCGCAAACTTTGTCAAAATTTAATTAAAAAAGGTTTTAAAATTAAAAATTTAGATTTCGGTGGTGGCGTTGGAATCGATTATAACAGCGACAAAACTATTAATTTAAAAGAATATGTTTCGTTGATAAAAAAAACTATTCAAGATTTAAATGTTAAAGTAACAATCGCCCCGGGGCGTGCTATTGTAGGTAGTGCCGGGCTTTTAATTACTAAAACAATTTATTTAAAAGAAACTCCGCGTAAAAATTTCGTTATTATTGACGGTGCCATCAATGATTTAATGCGTCCGGGGCTTTATGGCTCTTATCACGAAGTGTTGCCGGTTGAAAAAAAAGAAGGCTTTAAAAATAATTTTGATTTCGCTGGGCCGGTTTGCGAAACCACCGATATTTTGGCGGTAAATCGCGAAATCGTCATCCCAAACGCCAATGATTTATTCGCCTTTTGTAGTGCGGGGGCTTATGGCTCTTCAATGTCGAACGAATATAACTGCCGACCTTTGGTGCCAGAGGTTTTGGTTGATGATAATAAATTTGAAATTATTCGCCGTCGCCCCACTTTTGCAGAAATGCTTCATCTCGAAATTTCATAATTTTTATGAGCAAAAAAATTTTAATTGCCAAAATTATTTCGGCGCGAGGAATTAAGGGCGAAGTCAAGATTGTGTATTTCGGCGACGATGTTAAAAATCTTGAAAAATATCAAATTTTTGACGCCAAAAATCAGCAATTTATTATCAAAATATTGAATAAAAGTGCGATTGGTTTTAATGCTTCGGGCGATAAAATTGTCGTTGTTAAAATTAACGGAATTGAAGATCGTAATCAAGCCGAATTACTTAGGGGCGTTGAGCTTTTCACCGAACGCGAAAATTTTGCTAAAACCAAAAAAAATGAATTTTATATCACAGATTTAATTGGCTTAAAAGTTTTCAACTTGCAAAAACAAGAAATCGGCAAAATTATTAATGTTTTTAATCGCGGAATTTCAACCGCAATTGAAATTGAATTTTTTGATAATTTTATCCCCGTCGGCTTCCAAAAAATCGACAATTTTCCTTTTAAAAATGACTTTTTCCCAGATGTTGATGTTGAGTCAGGGAATGTTGTTTTTGAAGCTCCTGAGTTGGTTTAATTAAATTTGCGGACGCGAATAACCCCTCACCCTAGCCCTCTCCCCATAAGTGGGGAGAGGGGATTCGATGGATTAATTTTTTGTAATAAACACAAAATCGGAGAGGAAATTAGATCGATTTTTTTATTCCAAAACGAAATATCGGAGAGAGTTTTTTTTAATTTACTTTTTGAAAAAAATCGTCGCCACAATCCCCTCTCCCCACTAGTGGGGAGAGGGTTAGGGTGAGGGGAAAATAATTTTATAATGGGATTTAAAAAAAATTCGTTATAAGTAAAATTTAAGTTTATTATGGTTTTAATAAGTTTTGCTTATATCGATTTTTACGAATCTTTTTAAAAAAAATCTTGATTAGCCAATTTTAATGCCCCATTTTTTTGATAAATAGAGCTCGACCTCTTGTCTTTCTCTGTTGGATAGCGCGCGAGTGTAGAAAATCATTTCGGCGATGTAACCATCGTAATAATAATAATTTCTATTATTTCCAATCGAAGATCCCAAATAAGAAATTATTGGTAAATTTTGAGTGGCATTAAAAATTTTACTTCCACCATTGCCATTAATATAAATTGCTTTTCCGGTGCTTTTACTAAAAACAAAACTATGTATTCTGTTAATCGGCGAAGTAAAGGCTGGTATAGTTATAGAAAAATCGTAGCCGCTACCCCAATGCACATGTGCTAAAGAAGTCGAACTTCGATAACCAAGTGATAAATTTGATAGTGCCAAATTACTAGATCCCGCCAAAAAACAATTATTGGTATTAGATTTAATTGAAAGTCTTTTTTCAACCACAAAAATTGTATAATCCGCACCCACTAAAAAATCACCATTAAAAGAAAAAAAATCATTCGATCCATCAAAAAGCAAAGCGGGAAGACCGTTAATTCCATTACGAATATATTTGGGTTGATTATCGATCAAAACGGTTGGATTGGTTTGAGTGGCGTGATTGCGAGCCGATGGTAAAATATTGGGATTGATGTCATTCCAGCGACCAATTGGATCTTGATCAGCGGGATTTGGCTTGTTGGTGAAATTTGTGGTGCCGGTCGCCAACGAATTTTCGCCGGTAGTTTCAAGCCACATTTCTAAGTCAGGAATTCTGTTAACGCGAGAATTTTTGGTGATATTTTGTGCAACTTTTAATTTATAATCATCGTAAAGTTCGATGCCACTTGAAATGCCGGCAATCAAGATGCCGATGATAACAATAACTACCGAAATTTCTATTAAGGAGAAGGCTTGGTGGCTTTTATTTTTCATTATTTTTTCGCAATTTTTATTTTAATTTTGATTTTATGTAACAAAATTTACATGAGAAAATGTAAAATTCTAGAAAGAAAATTGATGAGGTTGGTTTTGGAAATTTTTTGATTAAAAATTATTAAATTTGTGCAACGCGATTATTATCAATTTATTTTTTTAAAAAACTTTCACCAATTCTTTTATATTCGTCGTGTAATGTTGTGAACGCTTGTTGCACAGCATTTGCCAGCTTCGTTTGGTTCCTTGAATGGCGTAAAAAATAGTGTTTTTGCTAAAATTTTGATTAATTTTTTCCAAAGTTTTTTGAATAATTTCGCTTTTTTTATTATCAAATTTATTGATATTTTGAGGCAATGAAAATAAATCATCTTGGGCGTTTTCACCATGTTTTACTAGGTCTAAAAGCATAATTCCTGCCTTTTTATACTCATAATTTTTTTGATAAATTTGCTCTAAAATTTTTAACGCCGATTTTAAAATTTCGGCAACATTATCGGTCGGTGAAGCGAAGCTAATAGTGCTTCCTTCACAATATTGAGGCTTGCTTGAAAACGGATTGGTGCGAATGTAAACATAAATCGCTTGAGCCAAAGTTTTTTGTTTACGCATTTTCTCGCAAGCCCTCACTGCGTAATTGGCGATGGCTTCTTGTAAATCAGATTTGGCGGTAACATTTTTGCCAAAAGATTTGGACGATAAAATATTTTTGCGTGGGGAAATTTCTTCGAGATGCAAACATGAAACGCCGTTAAGTTCGTAAACTATTCTCTCGCCAACTACGCCAAGGATTTTGCGAATTTGTTTGGAGTCCGCCTCGCGGAGTTGCAAAGCATTTTCAATGCCGATCGCCTTTAATTTGGTGGCGATGCCCTTGCCAATCCCCCACACTTCTTGCACTGCGGTTTGCGCTAAAACTTTTATTTGCAAATTTTCGTCGCGTAAATCGCAAAGATGATTCGGCGCTAAGTTATAAAGATTTTTTTTGGCGATTTGATTGGCAATTTTCGCCAAAGTTTTAGTGCCGGCGATGCCTATGGAAGTAGGAATGCCGAGCCATTTATTAATATTGAAACGAATTTTAAAACATAAATTTATAATATCATCGAAGGCGATATTATCGAGTCGCAAAAACGCCTCGTCGATTGAATAAATTTCGAGGTCGGGCACCATCATTTGCAATGATTTCATGACGCGATTCGACATATCGCCGTAAAAAGTATAATTAGAAGAAAAAACCGCGACTTTATTTTTTTCAATAAGTTGGCGAAATTTATAAAACGGTGCCCCCATTTCAATGCCCAAAGCCTTGGCTTCGTTGGAGCGGGCAATGATGCAACCATCGTTGTTTGACAAAACCACGATGGGTTTTTGTTGTAAATTTGGACGAAAAACGCGTTCGCAAGAGGCATAAAAATTATTACAATCAACCAGGGCGAAAATTGATTTGGTGTGCTGATTTAAATTTTGATAAGATTGATTTTTCATAATTTGTGAATCACATTGGTGACCACTCCCCAAATCACATTATCGTTGAAATCGTGA
>CAJBXX010000230.1 GCA_903959715.1 uncultured Alphaproteobacteria bacterium
AACATAAACAAGATTATATAAATGAAGAGATAAAAAAACGCACTGCAAAATCAGAATCTATAAAATTGAGTGAATTACTAAATTATCTCAATGAAGTTAATAAAATTTATAAAATTCGCGAAGCGCCAAATAAAGAAAATATTGAAAGATTTATACAACATTTTAATTCCAATCCTTCTTTTTCACGATATGATGAATCAGATGAAAAGCAACCATATTCAAGCCTCGATGCTTTTGAAAAAATATATAAAAGTAGATGTAGGTATGCCCATGAGGATAAAATAGTTAATACACTTAATTATGAAGATTTAAAATATTACAAAAATGCATTATATAATTTTATGGACGATGTCATTAAGATTCTCGATTTGCCTATTGAGTAATCTTGCATTGCTAAAAATTTTATCTTAATGCTTAAAGTTTCCAGTATTTCCACTTTATATTTTGCAACCCCGCATTTGTAAAAGCACTCGTCAAGATTGCGGGGTCATCACTCTCCCCTTGAGGGAGAGTCGCAGAGCCAACTTGTTGGCGATGCGGAGAGGGGTCAAAATATCCTAGATAATCAATGGTTTCAAGCTAATGGAAAAAAATTTTACAAAAAAGACAATTTCTTGATTTTGTTTTTAATCGACAAATTTATAGATTTTTTAAATAAAAATTGGTGATTTTTTTAGTTATTTTTGTGATTTTTCGATGGTTTTCTTAAGAAAAATTGGAATATTTTTTAGTTTAAAAATAAAATCAAAAAATCGCCATCTTTAGAATTTTTTTGATTTAGTTTTTTCTAATCCCCCTCTCCGCATCGCCAACAAGTTGGCTCTGCGACTCTCCCGCAAGGGGAGAGTGATAAGACCGAAAGCGTTAAAACTATTGCCAAAAAATTGTAGGGGTGTAAGTCCTCAAGGGAGAAGATACGGTCCGTAAGCCTGAGGAGTGTTTTTGTAAAGTGTTGGGGTGTAAGCCCAAAAAGCGGGAGAGTTATGACCCCGTAAGCTTGACGAGTTTTTTGCAAAGTGAAGGGTTCTAAGACTTGCAGGGAGGGGGTTAGGGTGAGTGACTCTAAAAAAAATTAAAAACAAACTCAAGAAATCGTCAAGCAAACTGGGCAATGGTCCGAGGCTTTTTCTTGGTCGCGAACATTTTTATCCTCAATGTCGCAATCGATAATTTTGTCGGCGCAATTTGGCGAGATTAACAAATAATCAATTCGCGCGCCTTTATTTTGAGCGTAAGAGTTGCCACGATAATCCCACCAACTAAAGGCTTGATTATGCGGATATTTGGCACGGTAAGAATCGATCAAACCGCCATTCAAAATCTCACGAAATTTTTGTCTTTCTTGCGGGTGAAACAAAATTTGTCCGTCAAACTTTTTGGGGTCAAAAATATCAATTGTTTCACATGCAACATTATAATCGCCACCAAAAATTTGTATTTCATCATAATGCGAAATATTCGCGATGTGGGCACGAAGCCGTTGTAAAAATTTTATTTTGTAAATAAATTTTTTTGAATCTTCCACTTTTTCGCCTTCATTCAAATCGCCTCCGCCATTTGGAACATAGACCGAAGCGATGCGAAGCGCTCCGCCCTTAAATGAAATCACCGCTTCGATATAACGAGCTTGCAAATCTTCACCGCCGTCAATCCCAGAATTTGCGTCCAAATCGGGCAAGCCTTTAGCGACATCTTCAATTTTATATTTTGATAAAATGGCGACGCCATTATAAGTTTTTTGCCCGAAAACCGCCGAATTATAGCCGGCATCGAGCAAGGCTTCAAAAGGAAAAGCACTTTCTTCGCATTTTAATTCTTGCAAACAAACAATGTCGGGACTTGAAGATTTTAACCATTCGAGAAGCCTCGGAAGCCTTGCCTTTACTGAGTTTACATTAAAAGTTGCAATTTTAATCATAATTTTTGTGGCGTTATTTTTATAAAATTTTAAAGTTCAATTTGCGCAAAAGCAATTTTCAAATCCGCGATTAAATCATCAGGATTTTCAATGCCAATCGAC
>CAJBXX010000231.1 GCA_903959715.1 uncultured Alphaproteobacteria bacterium
CCCCAATAAACTAAATCTGGCTCAAAATCATCAGCTCTTCCGCCCGCGAATCCCAAGGTTTTGAAGCCCATCGATTCAAGTGCAACATTGCCCGAAAGCACCATCAAATCGGCCCAAGAAAGTTTATTGCCATATTTTTGTTTGACCGGCCACAATAATCGTCTTGCCTTATCTAAGCTGGCATTATCTGGCCAACTATTTAGAGGCTCAAAGCGTTGTTGTCCGCCACCTGCGCCACCGCGTCCATCGGAAGCACGATAAGTTCCAGCGCTATGCCACGCCATGCGAATAAAGAACGGACCGTAATTACCGTAATCGGCGGGCCACCAATCTTGCGAAGTCATCATAATTTTTTTGATGTCTTTTTTCAAATTATCAAGATTAACTTTAGAAAATTCTTTAGCATAATTATAATTTTCGCCGTAAGGGTTTGATTCTTGCGATTGTGAACGCAATGGCGAAAGATTAACTTTTTTTGGCCACCAAAATTCATTGGGTTTGGCACTTAAATTATCATGTTTTTTTGAATGATGATGCGATGCCGAGCAACCAGAAATCACTAGGGAAGAAATCAAAATAAATTTGTTAATTTTCATAGTTTTTTTAATTAAAATTTGGAAGAATATAATCTACTTATTTTGTTATAATATTTTTTTAGTGCAAGAATTTTTAAAGATAAATCGTGATAAGTAAAATATAAGTTTATTATGGTTTTAATAAGTTTTGCTTATAACGATTTTTTATAAAAATAAAATTTATTGATGCAATTTTTTGGCAATCTCAATAGCTCCATAACTTATGGCACCGTTAGCCCCTGCCCTTTTAATCGCAATCAAACTTTCATAACATAAATCGACAAAATTTGTTCCGCTATTTTGCGCTAAAAATTTTAACATGGCATATTCACCACTCACTTGATAAGCAAAAATTGGTAACGAAAAATTTTGCGACGCTAATTTTATAATATCGAGATAACACATCGCCGGCTTAATGATAACGCTATCCGCACCCTCTTTAACATCGAAAGAAATTTCACGCAAAGCCTCGTCGCTATTATGAAAATCCATTTGATAATTTTTTTTGTCGGATTTTTTTAAATTATTATTTGAACCAACGGCTTCACGAAATGGACCATAAAAATTTGAAGCATATTTCGCCGAATAAGCCATCAAACTTACATTATCAAAGCCTTCGCAGTCAAGGGCTTGGCGGATTTTTTTAATTCTGCCATCCATCATATCAGATGGAGCAATTATATCGCAACCAGCTTGTGCTTGCACCAGTGCTTGCTTGCATAAAATTTCAATCGTGGCGTCATTTTTGACATATTCATTGGCGTCAATCAAACCATCATGACCATGCGAAGTATAAGGGTCGAGAGCGACATCGGCGATAATTAAAATTTGCGGAACGGCATTTTTTATTTCACGAATTGCTCGACAAATTAAATTGTTTTTATTACAAGATTCATCGCCATTGGCGGTTTTTAATTTTTGATCAACCACGGGAAAAAGCATGATGGCCTTGATGCCAAGCGACCACGCTTCTTTAGAAAATTCTATGGCTAAATCAATCGACAATCGAAAAACATCGGGCAAATTATTGATTTTTTCTTTAATATTTTTGCCCTCAATCACAAAAATTGGCAAAATTAAATTGCTTGGACAAAGAGTGGTTTGAGCAAGTAAATCACGCATCGCTTCGCTGTTTCGATTTCTGCGTAATCGCGTTAAAGGAAATTTTTCACCGCAATAAATTTTCATAAAAAACTAGATTAATTTTTATATTTCTTTACGATTATATTTTATTAAAATTATTTATCAAAAA
>CAJBXX010000232.1 GCA_903959715.1 uncultured Alphaproteobacteria bacterium
CCGTCGGTGTAAATTATGATTTTTTCTCGTGGTGAATTTGAGTTTAACATAAATAGTTTTTTAAAATTTGTTGAGCATTTTTATAATTTTTTCGATTTAGAAATTCCATTTTTTACGGCTTTTGCAATAATTTTGTGAAATTTATTATCTTTTAAAAGAACTTCAAAAGAAGCCTCGGTTACCCCTTTTTTGCTTATGACATTTTCAATCATTTTAGAAAAATCAAAACCACTTTCAGAGCTTGCTAGACTTGAACCTAGAAATAATTTTTTAGTTAAATCATAAGCGGTTTTTTTTGGAATTTTATAAGAAATAGCAATCTCAAAAAAAATTTTTTGCATTAGAAAAATATAGGCGGGACCGCAACCGTAAAGCGCAGTTAAAACATGAAATAATTTTTCATCTTCAACTTCAAAAGCGGTGCCAAAATTTGCAAAAATATCGCGGATAATTTTTTTATTTTCAATGGAAAGATTTTTATGAATAAAGGGAATAATGCCTTGACGGACCTCGATTCCGAGATTTGGCATCGAACGCACAATTTGTATTTTTGAGCCAAAAATTTTACTAAAAAAATTTAAATTTTTGCCAGCTAAAATAGAAATAAAAATAGTGTCTTTATGAAAAATTTTTGCTTTAGCAAATTCTTCAAGAATTTCTTTTGATTCTTGTGGTTTAATGCAGAGAAAAACTATATCGGCAAGATAATTTTGAGGAATTTGCGAGGTATTGTTGATATAGTTTAAATTATTGATTTTATTGGATTCGGAAGGCTTTAAAACTAAAAAATTACATGAGGAAAAATCTTGATTTTCGCGGAGATTTTCGGCGATAATTTTGCCCATTTTTCCGCATCCAAGAAAAAAAATATTTTTGTTCATAATTTTTTAATTAGGCTTTGCGATCAGCGATTGCCTGCTTAATTTGACCAATGGCTTTAGCTGGGTTTAAGCCTTTCGGACAAGCTTGAGCACAATTCATAATTGTGTGGCAACGATAAAGTTTAAACGGATCTTCAAGCTCATCAAGTCTTTCTGCTGTAGCTTCATCGCGTGAATCCGCTATCCATCTTTGAGCTTGCAATAAAATTGCAGGTCCGAGATATTTTTCGCTATTCCACCAATAGCTAGGGCAAGAAGTTGAGCAACAAGCACATAAAATACACTCGTAAAGACCATCAAGTTTTTCGCGTTCTTGTGGAGATTGATCGCGTTCTTTTTGTGGATTATTGGGCTCGGACGCTTGAAGCCAAGGCTTTATCGATTTATATTGAGCATAAAAATGTGTTAAGTCGGGCACCAAATCTTTGATTACGGGCATGTGTGGCAAAGGATAAATTTTAGTAACCTTTGATTTGCAATCAGAAATTGATTTAGTGCAGGCGAGGGTGTTGGAACCGTCGATATTCATGGCACAAGAACCGCAAATTCCTTCGCGACAAGAGCGACGAAATGATAAAGAAGAATCTTGTTCGGATTTCATTTTTATCAAAGCATCAAGAATCATTGGACCGCATTTGTCGGTATCGATTTCAAAACGATCGACATGCGGATTTTTCTTTTCAATATCTTCGGGATCGTAGCGATAAACCTCAAAAACTTTAATATTTTTAGCGCCTTCTTCAGCTTTAAAAGTTTTGCTGTTTTTGCTATCGATTTTGGAATTTTTTGGGAGCGTAAATTCTGCCATATTTTTTAAAAATTTTTTAAATTAATAAACTCTTTTTTTAGGAGGAAATGCTTGAACCTCATTACTGAGAGGCTTAAGAACCACTTCGCGATAATCAATTTTAGTTTGAGCTTTATCATCGCACCAAATTATGGTATGCTTCATCCAATTATCATCGTCGCGATCTTTAAAATCATCGCGAGCGTGTGCTCCACGACTTTCTTTACGATTCAAAGCGCTTGAAATTGTGACTAGGGCTTGCGAACGCAAATTATCTAGCTCAAGAGCTTCGATTAAATCACTATTCCAGATTAAACCGCGATCGGAAATTGCTAAATCTTCAAAATTTTTAAAAATCTCTTTCATTTGAATTGCTCCATCTTGCAAAATTGCTTCAGTTCTAAAAACTGCGGCATGTTTTTGCATGCAATTTTGCATGTCTTGACGAATTTTTGCGGTGGAAGATGAGCCTTTGGCATTGCGAATTTTTTCAAGACGCTTCAAAGATTCTTCGCCAGCATTTTCTTTAAAATCATTATGTTTGCTATTTGGTTTAACAACTTCTGAAGCTCTGATAGCGGCTGCCCGACCAAAAACGACTAGATCAAGAAGTGAATTTGAGCCTAAGCGATTAGCGCCATGAACCGAAACGCACCCCGCTTCTCCAATCGCCATTAACCCTTGAACCACTTCGGTTTTACCGTTTTTAATATTTAAAACTTCGGCTTTATAATTAGTTGGAATTCCACCCATATTATAATGAACAGTTGGTAAAACTGGAATTGGTTGCTTCGTGACATCAACTCCCGCAAAAATTTTGGCGGTTTCGGAAATTCCGGGTAATCTTTCGTGAAGAACTTTTGGGTCAAGGTGGTTTAAGTGAAGGTAAATGTGATCTTTATTTGGACCAACGCCTCTTCCAGCTAAGATTTCCATGGTCATAGCGCGCGAAACGACATCGCGACTTGCTAAATCTTTAGCACTCGGAGCATAGCGTTCCATAAATCTTTCGCCTTCAGAATTGACTAAATATCCGCCTTCTCCGCGCGCACCTTCGGTAATTAAGCATCCCGAACCATAAACCCCAGTTGGATGAAATTGCACAAATTCCATATCTTGAAGCGGAAGACCGGCGCGAAGAACCATGCCATTGCCGTCTCCGGTACAAGTGTGGGCAGAGGTTGCCGAGAAATATGCACGACCATATCCACCTGTCGCCAAAACAACTAAATGAGCTTTAAAACGATGAATAGTACCATCGACCATTGATAATGCGATAACGCCACGGCAAACGCCGTCTTCCATAATTAAATCGAGAGCGAAATATTCGATAAAAAATTGAGCATTATGTTTTAATGATTGCTGATAAAGAGTGTGCAAAATTGCATGCCCAGTTCTATCGGCGGCGGCACAAGTCCTTTGAGCAGGACCGCCTTCACCATATTGCTTGGTCATGCCACCAAAAGGGCGTTGATAAATTTTACCCTCTTTAGTGCGAGAGAATGGAACTCCGTAGTGTTCGAGTTCAATAATAGCGTCGGGCGCTTCTTTGCACATATATTCGATGGCATCTTGATCACCAAGCCAATCCGAACCTTTGACAGTATCAAACATGTGCCAACGCCAATCGTCTTCGCCCATATTGCCAAGTGCTGCCGAAATTCCACCTTGAGCTGCAACGGTGTGAGAACGCGTCGGAAAGACTTTAGAAATACAAGCTGTGTTTAAACCTTTTTGAGCCATGCCAAAAGTAGCACGCAAACCAGCACCACCAGCACCTACAACCACAACATCAAATTCGTGATCGATAATTGAATAATTTGCAATTTTTTTATCAGACATTTTAAAATCTTGTTAAATTTAATTAATCAAATGAAGTTTAAGAATCGCAATAACAACAGCCGTTGCCGTTGTTATTGAGAAAAAATTAACCAACATAATGTAAAAATGAACTTTAGCTTTATTAGTAACATAATCTTCGATGATAACTCTCATGCCGAGCGAACCATGATAAAGAGAAGTGGTAAATAATAAAATTGCCATAAAAGCATTAAAAGGATAAGCAAAGAAAACAGGCAAATATCCTTCGGGATCAAGTGCGATTTCAATTAGAGACAAAACCAACCAAATGATTAACGGAATTAAGGCGATCGCTGAAACTCTTTGCGAAAGCCAATGATGAAAACCGGTTTTAGTTGAAGGAGCAATTTCAATTTTTTTCATAATTTAAAATAGTTTTAGATAAACGGTTGTTATGATTGTTGCGACAGTTAAGATCAATGAAGCTACGATGACTAAATAGCCATTTAATTTAGCTTTTTTTAAATCGAAACCTTTGCCAATATCCCAAAATAAATGACGAATGCCGTTACAAAAATGATAATATAATGAAAAAGTTATGGCGATAATGGCACCATAGAAAATGGCATTTATTATTGCCATTGTAAGGCATTCGCAATTTTCTTTTTCAGAAATTGAACCAAAATTATAAGTGTAATATACAATGAACCAAGCAATTCCAAGTATTGAAAAATAAAGTGCTACGCCTGTTAATCGATGCATTATCGAAGTTATTGAAGAGATGTTCCAGCGATATATCTGTAGGTGCGGTGAGGTTGGTTTAGAATTATTTTTATGGTCAGACATTTTAAAAAATAGTTAATTTATAAAATTTATTTCTCACAAATTTACATTCTTAATTGATTCTTACAACAAAAAAATAAATAATTTGAAAAAAATTTTAACAAACTCGCTAAATTAAATGGAAAATCTGCAAAATTTTCAAAAAATATTATTTGGAATTGGTTCAAATCTTGGTGATAAAAATTTAAATATTTTAAAAGCAATTGAACAATTAAAAAATTATTTATTTTTACAAAATATCAAAATTTCAACAATTTATAAAAACCCCGCGATGCTTCCACCGCAAGCTCCAAATGATTGGGATAAAGAGTTTTATAATGTTGCAATTTCGGCAGATATTGATGTAAAAATTTTTACGCCTTTAAAAATTTTGGAAGTGATTAAAAAAATTGAAAAGCAAATAGGGCGTCATGATTCAAAAAGATGGGCTCCGCGTGAAATTGATATTGATATTTTGCTAATCGGCGAACTTTTTTATGAAGAAAAAAATTTATTAAAAATTCCGCATGAAGGTTTGTTTAATCGTGATTTTTTTTACAAAACAGTTGAGGAGATTGAGCCAAAATTATTAGAGAAAATTCGTCAAAAAATTAAATAGATTTTTGAAAAAAAATTTATGAATTAATATTTTTTATATCAGATTCAACCATCATTTTTACTAAATCCTTAAATTTAATTTTAGGCTCCCAGCCCAGTTTCTTCTTGGCTTTAGAAGGGTCTCCAATTAATAAATCTACTTCGGCGGGACGAAAATATTTTGAATCAATTTCAACATATTTTTGCCAATCCAAACCAACAACTCCAAAAGCTTCTTCGAGAAATTCACGCACCGAATGAGTTTCTCCGGTAGCGATAACATAATCATCAGCTTCGAGCTGTTGAAGCATGAGCCACATAGCCTCAACATAATCACCAGCAAAACCCCAATCGCGTTTGGCATCAAGATTTCCTAAATAAATTTTGTCAATTTTTTTAGCTAAAATTTCGGCGATTCCGCAAGTAATTTTTCGCGTTACGAAGGTTTGTCCGCGACGCGGTGATTCATGGTTAAACAAGATTCCGCTACAAGCAAAAATTCCGTAGCTTTCGCGATAATTAACTGTAAGCCAATGACTATAAACCTTAGCACAACCGTAAGGGCTTCTAGGGTAAAATGGAGTTGATTCATTTTGTGGAACTGCCTGAACCTTTCCAAACATTTCACTCGAAGATGCTTGATAAAATTTAGTTTTTATACGCGTATCGCGAATGGCATCGAGAATTCGGCAAGTGCCAATGGCATCAACATCAGAGCTATATTCGGGAATATCAAAACTAACTTTTACATGACTTTGTGCGCCCAAATTATAAATTTCATCGGGAGTAGTTTTTTCAATAATACGACACAGCGAAGAGCCATCGCCAAGGTCGCCATAATGCAAAAAAAGTTTTTGATTATAAATATTTTTGTCGTTGTAAAGATGATCAATTCGTGAAGTATTGAAGGAGCTTGATCGGCGAATTATGCCATGAACTTCATAACCTTTGTTCAATAAAAACTCGGTTAAATAGGAGCCGTCTTGACCAGTGATTCCTGTGATTAAAGCCTTTTTCATCGATTTTGATTGTGATGATTTTGTGAATAATAATTTAGTGGTCGGGGCGGAGAGATTCGAACTCCCGACCCTCTGGTCCCAAACCAGATGCGCTAGCCAGACTGCGCTACGCCCCGAGGATTA
>CAJBXX010000233.1 GCA_903959715.1 uncultured Alphaproteobacteria bacterium
AAAATAATTAAATATTATAAATTTCTTCTAGTTATAATTTTTTTGATAATAAATAATGACAATCAATAATTTTGCAAAAATTAAAAAACTTTTAAATTTTTTAATTTTTTGCATATTTTTTACCTCAATTTCTACTAAATCATTTGGCTCGCAAAGCAGGAATCTAACAGTATTCTCCGAGCCAAATATGGCGATGGCATTATCCAAAATTGCTCGTCAATTTTCGCAAAAAAATAATGTAATTGTTTCGATAAATTTTAGTTCTTCTTTTGATTTAATTAATGAAATTGATTTAGGAGCGCCTGCCAATGTTTTTATTTCGGCGCATCCGCAAATTATTGAAAATCTTCGTCAAAAAGGCGTAGTCGATGTTTATAATGTTGCCTACATTGCCAATGATGAATTGGTTCTTTCGACTTCTAAATTAAATAAGCGTTTTCCTATAAAACTATTGAAAAAAAATATAAATTTGGAAGATTCTTTAAAAATTCTTGATGAAAATAAACTTAGTTTAATCGTTGACCACGAAGGAGTCTCGTCGGGAATTTATAGTAAAAAAATTATTCAAAATTTATCTTTGGGTAACTTAAAAATATTTAACAAGCTTCCCGAAGATCAATCTTCGTTGATTCGCGATATTGAAAATAATAAAGATACCTACGGATTGTTATTTAGAAGTCAGTTGCAAAATAATAATAATTTACGAATTTTGGCAACGCAAAAAGATAAAAATATTTTTTATCAAGCTTTTGTTATTGCGGGTGATCGCATGGATGTGGCGCGTGAGTTTTTGAATTTTCTTAAAACCCCAAATTCCAAAGATATTTTGCGTAATTCTGGATTTATTGTTGAGTAGTTTCAATTATTTTCCGCGATGTTTTTTTAATTTTATCAATAACAAATCATTGTTTTTTTTTCTTAAAATTTCGAAAGATAATTTGTCGATAACAAAATTTTCTTTTTCTTCGGGAATGCGTCCTAAATGGTTGATTATGTAAGCAGAAATGTTATGAGCTTCTTCTTGTTCTTCGATATCAAGATCTAATTTTTTATTCAAATCACGAATCAAAGTTTTGCCAGCAATTTTATAAATTCCCGATTTAGTTTTGATAATATTTATTTCATTATTTTCATCTTGCTCTTTAATTTCGCCAACAATTTCTTCCAAAATATCTTCCAAAGTAACCAAGCCTTGCAACGAACCATATTCGTCAATCACTAGAGCCAAGCGTCTTTTGTGTTTTCTAAAAGCAAATAATTGCGAACGCAAAGTATTAGAATTTGGTGAAAAAAATGGTGGAGCTAAAACCGAATCGAGATTAAATTTTTCAATATCGCCTTTATAAAAATATAAAGCTTTAAGCAGTTTGCGAACATTTAAAATTGAAATAATATTTTCTTTATTGCCTTGCCAAATAGGTATTCGCGTGAAGCCAATATCAATGGCTTTTTTTAAAATTTCGGCGATTTTTAAATCACGATCAATCGATTCAATTTCTTTGCGATGAACCATTATTTCGCTAATTTCGGTATCGGATAAATCTAAAACGCCGTCGAGTAAATCCTTATCATATTTAAAAATGGCACCTTCT
>CAJBXX010000234.1 GCA_903959715.1 uncultured Alphaproteobacteria bacterium
AGTTTGGCTTAACATGAGTGTAAAAAATTTTAATTATAAAAGTAGAAAAAGTTTTTATTTTATAAAAATTATTACACAACTAAAAATTATATATTGATTATTTATTTTAATTTTTTATCCCAAATAAAAATTGTTTATATTAATAAATTTAACTAATTAAAAAAACTATATTTTTAACTAGGAGTACAGCAATTATTTTTCTTTTGTGCCGAAGATCTTAATTCAACATTTTTATCTTCATAAAATTGTTTTAAAAGTAAATAAAGTGGAGCATTGTTTTTTTTGAATGCGATATCAAGAGGGCGTTCGTTATTATTATCTTTATTTTTTATGTTGGCTCCAAATTGCCAACCCAATCAACTCAAGAAAATTTTTTAAATTTATCAGAAAGATTTTTAAAGAGAATTACTTCCCGTTGCTCTCTTCGCTATGAAATTCAAACCACATAGCGTTAATAATTCCGAAGGAAACCGCAAATGCCGTTCCTAAAATCCAAGCAAAATACCACATAATTTTAATATAAAAAGTTAGAATCTTTGTCGATGGTTTTTTCATTGACTTTGCCAAGAAGAACAATAAACACAAAAGAAGTATAATAAATAATCAGCGGAACAAAAATAAGTGCCGCGATAAACATCACCACCAAAGTGTGATAACTGCTCGATGCGTCCCAAACCGTAAGCGAGCTATTTGGATTTAAACTTGACGGCAAGATGAACGGAAAACAAGTCAAACCTACGCTAGCAATAATGCCAAGAACAGAAAGCGAACTAGCGATGAAGGCTTTAATATCATGCTTGAAATGCGATAGAATCATGGCGAAAATTTGCCCAGCAAAGCCCAAAATTGGGGCGATGATGAACCATTTATAAGTTGAATAATTATTCAACCAAGCGCCCGCATGCCTAGAAACTTCTTTGTTTAGCGGGTTTGAATCGGCGGAGTTGCTAAGAATTTCGGTAATGACATAGCCGTCAATTTTTTGAAGCATTAAGCCACCAATGGCGAATAAAACGACATTGAAAACGGGTAAAATATTCAAAAGTTTTTTAATTCTTTTTTGAATTTCGCCTTCGGTTTTGATTGATAAAAAACACGCACCTTGCACCGTCAACATTGAAACGCTGAGTAATCCACACAAAAGCGAGAAGGGTGTAAATAATTCGAAAAAACCAATTTTATTTTCGATAATCATAAAATTGTCGAAGCTAAAATTGACGCCGAGTAAAACATTGCCGATGGCGACGCCGAAAACTAAAGACGGCACCAAGCCGGAGATGAATAAACAATAATCCCAAATCGTGCGCCAAGTTTTATTGTTGATTTTGCTTCGATAGTCGAAGCCAACGGGTCGAAGAATTAAAGCCACTAAAACCAAAAACATGGCGTAATAAAATCCCGAAAAACTCACGGCGTAAACTAATGGCCAAGCCGCGAAAATCGCACCTCCGCCTAAGACAAACCACACTTGGTTGCCTTCCCAAACTGGTCCGACCGAGTTTAAAATTACTCTTCTTTCGACATCGGTTTTGCCGATAAAAGGCAATAAAATTGCGGTGCCGAGATCGAAGCCGTCCATAATTGCAAAGCCAATCAAGAGAACGCCAAGTAGAACCCACCAGATTACGCGCATAACTTCATAGTTAAATATTTCTGCCATAATTTATAATTTTTTTGTTTAAATTTTAAATAATTTTTAAGAATTTTCTTGATAAAAAATCTAAGAATATTCTTTGTGTAAAATTTTATTTGGACCCATTTTTATAAATTTTACCATCAAAAATATATCGACGATTAACAAGATTGAATAAAGAATTACGAAGCCAAATAAACTGGTTAAAACTTGGGCTTTTGACACCGAAGAAATCGCTAAAAATGTTGGTAAAATTCCTTCGATAACCCAAGGTTGGCGACCGTGCTCGGCAACGAACCAGCCCAGCTCGGCGGCGATCCATGGCAAAGGCAATGAAATCAAGCAAATTTGCAATAATAATTTGCAATTAAAATTGCCTTTGAGATTCATTTTGTAGAATGCGGTGCCAAATAATGCGATGAAAAATATTCCAAGTCCAACCATAATTCTAAAGCTGTAAAATAATGGAGCGACATTTGGAATGGTATCATTGGCGGATTTTAAAATTTCTTCTTCGCCAGCATTTTCAATGTCGGGACGATATTTTTTTAACAACAAAGCATAACCAATATCTTGAAAATTTTCTTTTAAAAAAGCTTTATCCGCTTCGGGATTTGCACTTTTTTTGTCGCGTAAATCTTTAAGAATTTTATATTGACCAATGCCATTTCTAATTCGTGATTCCGAAACTTTTACTAAATCTTTTATGCCGGGAACTTGCTTGTCGAAAGACCTCGTAGCAATTAAACCAAGCACGAAAGGAACTTCAATTTCGTAATCATTTTTTTGATTTTTTTGGTCGGGAATGGCAAAAATCGCCAGCGGGGCAGGGGCTTTGTGGGTTTCCCACATGCCTTCCATCGCCGCCAATTTCATTTTTTGATTTAAGCCAGCGGAATATCCGCTTTCGTCGCCTAGAACCACAACGGATAAAGCGGATAATAAACCAAAAGATGAAGCGATAATTATTGATCTTTTAGCAATTTCCAAATTAGTTTTTTTGAGTAAATAATAACAACTCACCGAGAGCACAAACATTGCACCCGTAACATAGCCGGCACTAATGGTGTGAACGAATTTCGATTGGGCGACATCGTTGAAAAATATTTTTTGAAAAGAATCGAGTTCCATGCGCATGCTCTCGGCGTTGAATTTAGCACCGATTGGATTTTGCATCCAGCCATTGGCGATGAGAATCCACAAGGCGGAGAGATTGGTGCCGATCGCCATCAACCAAGTCACTATTAAATGTTTTACTTTGCTAAGTTTGTTCCAGCCAAATAAAAATAATCCAACGAAAGTTGATTCGAGGAAGAATGCCATCAAGCCTTCAATCGCAAGTGGGACGCCAAAAATATCGCCGACATAATGAGAATAATAAGCCCAATTGGTGCCGAATTGAAATTCCATGGTGATGCCCGTAGCAACGCCCATCGCAAAATTTATGGCAAAAAGTTTGCCCCAAAATTTTGTTAAATCACGCCAAATTTCGCGATTGGTCATGACGAAAATACTTTCCATGATGCCTAAAATTACGGCGAGCCCGAGGGTTAATGGCACGAATAAAAAGTGATAAATTGCCGTGATTGCGAATTGTAATCTAGAGGCTTCGACTAAGGTTAAATCCATATTTTGTTATTTTAAAATTATAGTTTCGATATTTATTTTTCTTTCTTCTTTAGTCATTTTATGGCTGAAGAAGAAAAAATATAACAATGTTAAAATTATTAATTTAATGCCAAAAAAAATCGTGATTTTTTTAGCGAGTGAATCAGGTTTTTGGTGACGAAAATAAAATATGAGATAGATTGCGTAACCAATATAAAGAGCTAGTAATCCATACATAAAAATTTTTGTATAAAATTAAATTTTAAAGATTGCGATTATTTATAATCATATTATTTTTATTGTATTTGATAAATATCAAAAATATTAAATTTTTTTTCATGATAGACTTAAAAATTGCCAATCGAATCGAAGATATCCAAAAAATTGCAATTTTTGCTCAATTAAAAAATGACCAATTATTGACGATTCTTAAAAATGCCAAAATTATCAATCTAAAAAAAGATCAAATTTTATTTTCGCAAGAACAAAAAGTTGATAATTTTTATATTGTTTTAGATGGATTAGTGAAGCTTTCAAGGCTTAATTCTAAAGGATTCGAGGCGATTATAAAAATTATTGATAATGGCAGTTTGAACGATATTTTTAGCGATAATTTTTCCTTGTCGGCGACGGCGATGAAAAATACTAATTTATTAGCGATTCCCAGTGATATTTTTAAAAATTATGCTGAAAAAAATTATAATTTGATGCATAATATTTTATTAGAAATATCTGCACAAAATGATGATTTGGTAAATCAATTAAGTAATTTAAAAATCGATGATAATAAAGAAAAAATTGGACAATTTAGATCGAAGAGCACACGTCTGAACTCCAGTCACTCCGCGAAATCTCGTATG
>CAJBXX010000235.1 GCA_903959715.1 uncultured Alphaproteobacteria bacterium
AAGATTGATAATCTAAGGCGACCGAGGCAATTAAAATGAATTTTATATAATCGAGAAATTGACTTTCATTACTAAAAACATAGTTAATTTTTTGATAAATTAATTTATAAAAAATTGCAGAAAAAACAATTCCAAAAGTTAAAGAGGAAACGATGTTAATCAAGGTTTGATCAAATAAAACGCGATTTATTGTCACGAAAAACAATAAAAAAGTTAAAGCTTCGCGAGTGAATTTTTTATGAGTTATATCGCAAGCAATTATTATGACCATTGCCACCGCAATCAAACAATGAACAATAAAAATTTCCGTAAATCCAAAATTCAAATAACAAATTAAAAATAAAATAGTTGTCGAGAGCTCAACAAAGAGATGGATTCGTGGGATTTTGGTTTTGCATGAACGACATTTTCCGCAAGTAATAATCCAATTTAATAACGGAATTAAATCGCGAGTGATGATAGTAAAACCGCAATGTGGACAACGAGATTTTTTGCCAAAATATCTGCCGAAACACGATTCCTCTCTCGGCAATCGATAGGCAAAAAGTGTTGCGTAAGAGCCGAAAACAGCTCCAAAAATAATAACTAAAATTATTTCAAAAATATTTTCCATAAATTTTTATTCGATGATTGAGATGACAACAAAATTAATTTTTAAATTTTAAAATAATATAAATTTTTGAAATTTACTTTTATTTTCTTTCAAGATACAAAATTACATCGGCTCGATCTTGTGGCTTTTTCAAGCCAGCAAATGCCATTTTAGTCCCCGCTAAGTAGTCTTTAGGCTTGGTTATAAATTGATTAATCGAAGCTCGATCCCAAATTCCACCTTTGGCTTTCATCGCATCAGAATAAGAAAAACCAGCAAAAACACCTTTGGCTCGACCCACAACGCCGTAGAGACCAGGGCCCACTTTGGCACCCTCGCCTTTCCCAGCATTATGACATGAAGCACATTTTTTGAAAATTTTAGCACCTCGTTCAACATCAGCAGTTTTCATAAGCTCTGCCAAATCAATAATTTTTTCTTCTTTCTTGGCGACGGGCTTGCCATCAAGTGCTATCTCGATTTCATAACCTCTTTTTTTGGCAATTTTTGGTTGATAAAATAAGTCGGCGACAATAGTTGCCAAGCCGGCAACGCAAAAAGCAAAAGCCAGATAAGTTACCCCGTCCATTGCACATTTTTTATTTTTTTTAACTAAATTTTTAACTAAATTTTTCATAATTAATCAAACAAAGTTGAAACAGATTTTTCTTGAGTAATGTTTCTGATCGCATCTCCTAGAAGCGACGCCACATTTATAATTCTAATATTTTTTACCGACAAAGCTTGAATTGTTGGCTCAATCGAATTGGTGATAACTAAGTTTTTTAGTTTAGAATTGGCAATGCGATCGCAGGCTTTTCCCGACAAAACACCGTGAGTAATATAAGCCGAAACCGAGTTTGCGCCCTTCTCTAGCAAGGCTTCCGCCCCGTTACATAAAGTGCCACCCGAATCGACCATATCATCAACAATAATACAATTTCTGCCTTCAACATCGCCAATAATATTCATCACTTCGCTTACTCCGGCAACGGGACGGCGTTTATCAACAATCGCCAATTCGGCGTTAATTTTTTTGGCAATACCACGGGCTCTAACCAATCCACCGACATCGGGCGAAACAATCACCAAATTATTGGTGCCAAAATTTTCTTTAATATCGCGAATAAAAACTGGTGAAGCATAAAGATTATCGACGGGAATATCAAAAAATCCCTGAATTTGACCAGCGTGCAAATCAAGCGTAAGAACGCGATCCGCCCCCGCTGAGGTAATTAAATTCGCCACTAATTTTGCCGAAATTGGAGTGCGTGGAGCGACTTTGCGATCTTGGCGCGCATAACCAAAATAAGGAATCACCGCGGTAATTCTTTTGGCGGAAGCGCGACGCAAAGCATCAATCGCAATCAACAATTCCATCATGTGATCATTGGCGGGATAAGAGGTTGATTGAATTACAAAAATATCTTCACCGCGAACATTTTCTTTGATTTCCACAAAAATTTCGTGATCGGCAAATTTTTTTACATCGGCATTTACCAATTCAACCCCAAGATATTTGGCGATTTCTTGTGATAAAATTTTATTGCTATTGCAGGCAAGAAGTTTCATGATTGAAAAAATTAATTTACAAAATTATTATATTTTTTATTCTATTCTCAAAGTCTATTTTTTGAAGCAAAATTAATCAAGAATTTAATATAAAATTTCAAAGATCATGGAAAATATTGAAAGTTACGACATCATTAAAATCTTACATATTGTAAGCGTAATGTCATGGATGGCTGGTCTTTTATACCTGCCCAGAATTTTCGTTTATCATTGCAAAGTCGCCGTCAATTCCGAAAGTGATAAACTTTTTCAAGAAATGGAACGGAAATTATTGCGTTATATCATGAATCCCGCCATGATCGCCACTTTTATTTTTGGTTTTTACATGGCGATCCAAATTGGTTTTGAAGGCTCATATTGGCTTCATTTAAAAATTTCCTTAGTGTTGATTCTAGCGGGTTTTCATGGTTTTTTAAGCAAATGGCGTAAAAATTTTGCCAGCGGAAAAAATAAAAATTCCGAAAAATTTTATCGCATTGCCAACGAAATTCCAACGCTGATAATGATTGCGTCCGTTGCTTTAGTCATCTTAAAACCATTCTGACTAAACAACATGAAAACCGATTATTTTCAATCTCAAGAATTTTTAGAAAAAGAAAAATCTTTTTTGGAAAAACATAATTTGATAAAAATTATTCAAGATGAAAAAATTTTCATCGATTATGTCCCTTACGCCACGAATGAAAATTTTTGTCATCAACAACTTTATAGCCATCCCTTTATTTACGCACATCGCGACGCTTTTGAAAATTTACAAAAAGCTTCCGCATTTGCTGATGAAAAAGGTTTTAAAATTCGCATTTGGGATGCTTATCGCCCTTTTGAAGCTCAAGCTTTTATGGCCGATAAATTCCCCGAGCATGTTGAAAATGGCTATGTTTCACATCCAAGCGAAGGAGTTGCGACACATGTTCGCGGGATTGCAATCGATTTAACTTTAATCGATAAAAATGGCAAAGATTTAGATATGGGGACGGGATTTGATGAGATGTCGGAAGACTCGCATCATGGTTCAAAAGAGATTAGTGCAAATAAAAAAGATGCCGAAAAAAATCGTCAAATGCTTGCTGAAATTATGCAAAAATCTGGTTTTGAAATTTATAAAAATGAATGGTGGCATTATAATTTAAAAATTTTTAAATATGCCGGAGACGGCGAAATCATTGGCTCTAAAGCCGTTGCCGATAAAAAATATCCAAAAATTCCGGCAGGAGAATTTATTGAATTACTAACTCCCGCAGTAAAAAAAACTTTTTTGAAAAATTTTTAAAGGAAAAAGAATTTGATGAAAAAGAAAAAAAGAAATTAGTGATCGACTTGGTTTAATTATTGATAATCCAAACTCAAAAATTCAAAATAAAGAAACATCTCAATTAACAAAATTATTTGAAAAACAATGTCAAATTTAATTGAAATAAATAATAAAAATCTTGATGTAATTTTTGATATTCGTTATGCAACCAACAATAATGTTTGCAAACAAATATTATATCACCAACCCTACAACGCACTTCACC
>CAJBXX010000236.1 GCA_903959715.1 uncultured Alphaproteobacteria bacterium
AAAATAATAATAAAATTGATGCAAAAAATATTGATGAAGCAAAATCCGAACCACATTTTGACTTGCCAAAAAAAGACGCGAAGGAGCAGTGTGAGGAGGTGGAGAGGGTTTATAAAGAATGCCATAACATTGGCGATAATTTGCAAAAATGTGGTAATATTTATATAAAAGAAGTGCATTTATACGGCAATGAAGGCGCAGATGGTCAAATTGAAGGACCGGGATTGATTATAAAGGATAGTCACGGGAATTATATTGGAACCTCTTGGCATGGCAATGATGGCAATTACATTGCAAATAATAATAATGAGTATTTTAAAGTTGATTCAAAGCCAACACAAATAAAAAATAATAATTTGTTAAAAATTCAAAATTGTTACCTATTCAAAAATTAATTTATAAAAACTTATGACTAAAATAGACTACTTAAATCCGATAACAAAATCATCAAATCTTGCAGAAAATCTATCTGGTAGCAAGAGTTCATATGGATCAAGAATTCACCCAGTAAGTGGAAAAGAAAGTTTTCATACTGGACTGGATTACAAGGCTCAAATTCCAACATCAGTATATTCTGCAGCAAAAGGTAATATTTTAAAAACTGGATATTCTGATACTTACGGAAAATATATTGTTGTTGAACATTCAAATGGTCAATCGACACTATATGCTCATTTGAGCAATAATTCATTATTTAAAACTGGTGAAGCAGTTAATGCTGGTCAAAAAATAGGCATTTCTGGAAATACCGGAGTTGGAACTGGTCCTCATTTGCACTTTGAAGTTTTGACACCAGAGGCAACAAAAAAGATTTCTGAAATTAAATCTGATAACGGTCCATTGGGTATCAAGGGTTCTAAATATAGAGAAAATCCTTTAGAAGCTGATATGTCAGCCCCCCAACCCAAAATTAATTCCGAAAATTCTATTCTTAATTCTGATAAAAATGAAAATTACATTAACAGCGAATTGGGAGATTTATTATCACAAAGTTCTGTAGATCAAGATAATCCAAATTCATCCCCAAGCGAAAATCCAACAACCCAATCAGAAAATAGTCCGCAAGAAGAGGTGTCGGTTGATGCGGTGAAAGATATGCTCGCTACCGAAGATATGAAGCAAACTGCGGATTTTATGTCGGAAGTGAAGTTACAATTGCCTTCGATGATGGGGGTGATGGTAGCAAGATTGGCTCTTGGAGAAGATATTGAATTAGTGTCGGCGGATATGGCTTCGCGATTAATCGCCACTTCGGCGATTAATGCTTACGCAGAAAATAATTGGTCGAGTAGTGGCGGAAGAGATTCAGTGCAAGCATCGACAGCCAATGCAATCGCTTCTTACGCCGTGACAATATTAATCACCAATTCTTTTTCGGAAGGGATGAATAGAAAAGATTATAAAATGGCGGCGGAGAATATTTCGATTCAAACTATCATTTCCCAAATTGCAAAAAATATGGCGCAAAAGGCTTTGGCGCAAGAGGCTTCAAAAATTGCAATTCAAGAAGCGTTGGCATCTGGCGCTACTCAAGCCGTTGCTGATCAAGCTGGAGCACAAGCGGCTTCTAAGATTGCGCCAGCTCCATTATCACCAGTTGGTGCGGGTGCAGTTGCCGCGGTAACTTATATCGCGATGAAAATTGCCAGAGATGGAATGCCAAAAAACCAAGAAGCTTATGAAGATATGGCGGCCAATGTCGCATCGGTTGCGACTTGCGCTATGATTGGCGCAACAATTGGGAGTATAGTTCCCGGTGCCGGAACTGCGCTCGGTCTCGTGATTGGCGCCGCAATTGGAGTGTTAATTAGCGTTGTTGCTGGCGGAGCATTTACAAATTATTATAATGGCCAAATTGATAACACCAAAGAGCTATATCACTCTGGTGTTGACGGTGTTCAAGAAATTCTTAAAGGCAATATATCTG
>CAJBXX010000237.1 GCA_903959715.1 uncultured Alphaproteobacteria bacterium
AGATGTTGTGTTGGTCGATGTCAATGATGGAGTTGCCAAAGGTAAAGCGCTCGACATAATTCAATCTTCAGCGGTTGAGGGTTTTAGTTCTAAAATTTCGGCGGGAAATGATTTTTCGTTAATCGAAAATTCTGATGTTGTTATTGTTACCGCGGGCATCGCTCGTAAGCCCGGAATGAGTCGCGATGATTTACTTGCAACCAATACTTCGATAATTAAAGCCGTTGGTGAAAATATCAAAAAATTTGCTCCAAATGCATTTGTAATTGTGATCACAAATCCACTTGACGCGATGGTTTATGTGATGCAAAAAATTTCGGGATTGCCAAAAAATAAAGTGGTTGGAATGGCTGGCGTTCTTGACTCTTCGCGAATGTCATATTTTTTATCCGAAGAATTTAATGTCTCGATTGACAATGTTCATTCTTGTGTTTTAGGTGGTCACGGCGATACCATGGTGCCATTGATACGCTATTCAACAATCGCAGGAATTCCAATTCCTGACATGATTAAAATGGGATTTTCTTCGTCGCAAAAAATTGCCGAAATTGTGCAAAGAACTCGCGACGGCGGAGCCGAAATTGTAAAGCTTCTCGGCAGTGGTTCAGCGTTCTATGCTCCAGCTACTTCAGCGATTGAAATGGCAGAAAGTTATTTGTTCGATAAAAGAAAAATTTTGCCAGTGGCGGCAAATTTGCAAGGTGAATATGATTTGCACGATTTATACATCGGAGTGCCTGCAATAATTGGTAAAAATGGCGTTGAAAAAATTATTGAATTGCAATTAAATTCCGAAGAAAAAACTATGTTTGATAATTCGGTTGAAGCTGTCAAGAAGCTGATCGCAGAGATAAAATTATAAAAATTATTTTGATTTAATTTAAACACAATTATTGCGACCAAAATGCCCGATATTAAAATACAATTTGGAAGGCTTAAATTCGTTTTTTTTCTGATATTATTCATCTTTTTGATGATAATTTATCGCATGTTTTTTGTAATTCTTACGCAAGATAAGGCTAATATAAAAAATATTTACGAATCAAGAAAAAATGTTCGAAGAGCTGATATATATGACCGTAATGGCGTTTTGGTCGCAACTGATTTAAAAACTAAATCACTTTATGTAAGTTCGGTTTTGGTGCGAAATGCAAAATATGTTGCTGAATCTCTAGCAAAAAGCTTTCCCGATTTAAAATATGAAGAAGTTTTAAAAAAAATTAATGATGGAAAAAACAGCAAACATTGGATTTTAATTAGAAGAAATCTTACGCCTTCGCAAGTTGATACTGTTGAAAATTTGCAAATTGCGGGCTTGATTTTTGAAGATGATTTAATTCGAGTTTATCCACAAAAATCAATTGCTAGCCATTATGTTGGTTTTGTTGATCTCGATAGAAAAGGCTTGTCGGGCATTGAAATGCAATATGATAGAAAATTAATGACAAGTCAAAATCTTTATTTGGCAATGGATGTCCGTATTCAAGATATTTTATTTGATGAATTGGTTAAAGCCAAAGAAGAGTTTCGCGCCAAAGCCGCTTCGGGAGTTGTGATGAATGTAAATAACGGTGAAATTTTGGCGATGGCATCAATTCCATCCTTTGATGCAAATCTACAAAGCGAGGCTTTGCCCGAACAAAGATTTAACATGGTGACGGGTGGCATTTACGAGCTTGGATCGGTGATGAAAATATTTACCAACGGCGCCGCTTTTGAGCATAATCTAATAAATATGGAAGATGTTTATGCCGTGAGCGAGCCGATAAAATATGGTAGATTTTCTATCAAAGATCACGATAAATATGGCGATCAAATGACGGTAAAAGAAATTTTTGCGAAGAGCTCGAACATAGGTACAGTAAAGATTGCTGAGAAATTAGGAATTTATAATCAAAAAGAATTTTTATCAAAATTTGGTTTTTTAAAAAAAGTCGAAGCAGAATTTCCGGGGCTTGGCAGAACAATTTATCCAAAAAATTGGCGCGAAATAAATTTGTTTACAATTTCATACGGACATGGCATTGCTTCGAGTCCGCTTCATTTGGCACTAGCGACTTCCGCAATTGTTAATGGCGGATATTTATACAAGCCCTCATTTTTAAAACTCGAAAAAGATCCTGAGCAACCTAAAAAATTAATTAAAGATGAGACGGTAAATAAAATGCGTCAAATGTTGCGTGCCGTTGTTGAAGAGGGCACGGGAAAGTATGCTAATATTGAGGGATATGAAGTTGGTGGTAAAACCGGAACGGCGGATCGAGCCGAGTATGGGAGTTATAATGAGGGCCAAACCCTCGCTTCTTTTGTTGGAGTTTTTCCAATTTCCGAACCAAAATATTTGGTCTATGTTGTTTTTGATCGACCAAATTATACATTTAACACGGCGGGCATGGTTGCAGCTCCCGCAGCTGGTCGAGTTATAAAAAATATCGCGCCACTTTTATCAATAAATGTAAAAAATTTTCCAAAAAATTAATTGGAAATATCAAAACTTGCTTTTGATAAAAATATTCCACAAGAAATTGCCAAATTCAATGATCTTTGATTGTTTTTCATTTTAATTAAAACTTTATGATGTGCTTTGGAATGAATAAAATCAGGCACTCCCGCGCTTTCCTTGCCGAATAAAATAAAATCATTTTCTTCAAATTTAAATTCTTGAACATCTTGGCGACCCTTGGTGGAAGCCAATATAAGGCGATTATTTTTTTTTAAAATATTTTCTTCAAAAAAAATTTCAAAAGAAGGGTGGCGAAAAATTTTAACCGAATCAATATAATCCATTGCTGATCTTTTTATTCTTTGCAAGTCAAAAGGAAAGCCGAGAGGTTCGATTACATGAAATTCGGCGTCAAAGCAGGCGCAACAACGAATTATGGCTCCAACATTTCCCGCTATTTCTGGTTGAAATAAAACAATTTTTAACATTTTATAAAATTGATGTTTATTTTTAAAATTAGTTTTTTTATATTTTGATTTACAATTGTAAATTTACGAATTAATAAAGTTATATAAATTATTTTTAGTAGCTTATTTTATCATGCAAATAAATTTACAATCTTGATTCACATTTTTTTTTGCAAATTAATTTTATATTTTTATTTTTAATGTCCGAAAAAGTTAAAATTATTTTCATAGAAAAGGGAGAAGCTAAAGAGTTCGAGGTTCCGATTGGAATTTCGGTTTTAGAAGTTGCTCATAATAACAACATTAATTTAGAAGGTGCCTGCGAAGGCTCTCTCGCATGCTCAACTTGTCATGTGATTGTTGATAAAAAATTTTATGATAAATTAAATTCTCCTTCGGAAGACGAAGAAGATATGCTTGATTTAGCTTTTGGCTTAACTCCAACTTCAAGGTTGGGATGCCAAATAATAATGACCAAAGAGTTAGACGGCCTTACTCTAATAGTGCCCGACGAAACTCGTAATATTTCAATAAACAATTAAACAAACTATAAATTATGAAAAAAGGTTTAATAATTAAATTAGCAATTGTTTTGGTAGTTTTGGTACTATCATATTGCGTGTTTTGGTTTTTTAAAGCAGGTCAATCGGAAAAGCAAATCAACAAATTCATTGCCGATAATTCATCTCACATTTCCGCTGGAGAAGTATCCGTGGCTGGTTTCCCAGTTGCCCAAAGAATTACAATTTCTGATTTAAAAATCACTATTCCAACAAATTTCTTGGCAAAAAGACAAATCGTTGTAAAGCAACTTCAAGCTAATGCCGATATATTTTCAAATGATTTTTCGGTTAATCTCACTGATGTGGTCAAGATTCAAGATTTAGAATCTTCGGGAGAAATTTTTGATGTCGAGTTCACTAATAAACCAGAAATTTTAGTGTCTTTGCTTGGCGGAGTCATTTCAAAATTTCAATATAATGATTCGGGATTTAAAATTCTTGATACAGAAAAAAATGTGGTTAACTCTTCCGCTTCCTCTTCTTTCTTGCTAGAAAATTTAATCGATGAAACTGAGAGACAAACCAGCAAAATAAACATTTCTTTCAAAGATGTAGAGGGGTATACAGTGTTTGATTTGTATAAAAATCTTTTAGATAAAAAAGTTATCGAAGCCATAAAAACAGAAGACATCAAAGTAAATGTTAATCCGGTTGATCAAGCCAATATTCAACAAATTACAGCGCCACTCGCGCAAGATCAATCGGGCTTGATTGCTCAACCTAATTCTGATCCTTTAGCGGTTCAACAGGGTCAAGTTCCTGTTCCAGTTCAACAGCCAGCTGTTGCAATAAACAGTAATGTTGCAGTTGCTGAGGCTATTAAAAATATTGAACAAATCAATAAAAACATAGAATCTGCTAATGCTCCACAACCAAACGCTGGTGTCGCTCCGGTCGATCCTAATAATCAGCCTCCAATTGTGGATGCTGGAAATCAACAGCCAGTTCAAGTCGCTGATAATTCCAATCCTTCAAATCCGAATGCAAATAAAAGTAATTTCATAATCGATGCTGTTATAACTTTAACTCCTTCGGTCAGACAGGAGAGTGCAGATGCGCCTCCGGTTGATCCAACTCAAATCCAAGAATTGCCAGTTCAATATGTTCAAAATATTAAAATAAACAATGTTGAAATGAGTAACAGCTCATACAAAATCAATGTTGCGGGCGATTTAGTGAATTCAGCTGATGATAATTATTCATCTGGCGGAATTACTGTAAAAATTGAAAAAATTGCCAATCTTGTCGAGGTTCTTAAGGATCAATTTAAGCAACTTTCTCAATCTAAAAAACCAACAATTCCTTCAAATGGAGTTGATTTGGCAAGTGATCAATCTCAACAAAATCAAACGCAAAATTACGACATATTTTTAAGCAACATATCTGAAAAATTGGGTGCAGTTTCTACCGAAATAGCTTTAAAAAATCTCGCTTCAAAAGACGATGTTGCACAATTTGATGTTAGAAGAGAAAAAAATCTCGAGTTTTTAATTAACGAAGTCCCGGTTCGCGAAATTATTGGAAAATTCTAATAATTTCTAATCGTGAACATTGAAAATATTCTCGCCGAGGCGGTTGAAATTCTTAAAAAGAATTCAATCGCCTCGCCTATTTTAGATGCAAGAATTTTAATGTCATTTTCTACCTCTCTTTCTAAAGAAGACATAGTTTTTAAGGCCTCTCAAATCAATCTTTCGCAAAATCAAAAAGAAAAATATTTAATCTTAATTAACAAAAGAGCAAAAAAAATTCCATTATCTCATTTGACAAATAATCGTGAATTTTTTGCTAATAATTTTTATGTTGATGAAAATGTTTTGGATCCGCGACCAGATTCTGAAACCTTGATTGAAATGATGATTAGCAAATTCGAGAGCTCCTCCTTTTTAAATATTTGCGAAATCGGGTGTGGCTCAGGATGCTTGATTATTTCGCTTTTAAAGCATTTTAACAACTGGTATGGGCACGGAATCGATATTTCAAAGAAAGCACTCGAAATTGCTCAAAAAAACGCAAATAATAATAATGTTTTTGAAAGAATTAATTTTGTTGAATCAAATCTTTTTGAAA
>CAJBXX010000238.1 GCA_903959715.1 uncultured Alphaproteobacteria bacterium
AAATATTAATTCTGATTATAACCATTTCAAGGCTTGATACTCTAAACCAATTTAATGAAACTTTTTTTAACAATTACAAATTTTATTGAAAATTATTTTTTAAAAATAGTAAATTTTTTGAAAAAATTTTTAGCCCATTTTGCTTTAATAGCCTTAATATTAGAGCAATTTATTTTTGTTGCGAGTGCTACCGCTCAAGCTTTGCCAATTATTCCCGACGGTTCAACCAATACTCAAATTACACAAACCGCCTCGGGGATTGATCAAATAAATATTGCCCCTCCAAGTGCCAATGGGGTAAGTCATAATAAATATGAAGATTACAATGTTAATGTTGCGGGGCAGGTTATCAATAATTTTTCCGGTAAAAATCCTGCGGAAATAGTTGCTGGAGCCGACGCAACCGCAGTTACGCAAACGCAAATTGCTGGTTTGGTTGTTGCCAATCCCAATTTAAATTCTTCGGGAAGTGCTAAAATAATTCTCAACGAAGTCTCTTCGGGCAATGTTTCGCAACTTTTAGGTTATGTAGAAATTGCGGGCACTAATGCCGATTTAATTTTAGCGAATCCCAATGGTTTTACTTGTAGAGGTTGCGGTTTTATTAATACCGCGAGGCTTTTGATGATCGCGGGAAAAAGTGATTTTGACGCAAATGGCAATCTTGGATTTAATTTAAAAGAACAAATTGATCCTAATCTTTATGTTCCGCTAATCACGATTGATGGGCTTGGACTTGATGCGTCAAGAGTTGCGGGCACTGAAATCGTGGCATCGAGCCTTAAACTTCTCGCTTCGATTTATGGCGGTGAAAAAAATTCTTTGTTGATAAAAACTGGCGAAGGGAAATATGATTATAATACAAAAAATATCGATGCAACTAATGTTAATCCGAATTCGCCATCTTCCGCTCCAGTTTTTGCCATCGACGCTTCGGCTCTGGCTAAAATCCAAGCCGGACAAATTTATTTGATTGCCACTAAAAATGGTGTTGGGGTAAAAATGGAAGGCGAGATTTTGGCATCGCAAACTCTAAATCTTGATGCCAATGGCGATATTTATTACAAGAAAATTTCGGCTGGGGATAATGCTAATTTAAAAGCCAGCGGTGCAGTTAAAAACATTGATGCCGAGGCTTCAATTATAGCTCCAAATATTGATATTCAAGCCAAGAATTTCGATAATTCGGCGTTGATTTCGGCTTATAATATTAATATAAAAAATGGTGAAAATTTTAACAATTCGGGAAATCTTGAAGCGTTAAATTTAAATTTTTCTAACATCAATAATATTGTCAATTCGGGAAGGATTTTTGGAAAAAATTATTTAAATATCGCGGGACAGAATTTAACTAATAATTCCGCGGGAAGCATTTATTCCCCGCAAGATTATTCGATAGTTTTAACGGGTTTTTTAAATAATTCGGGATCGATTTCTGCGAAAAATAATTTGAATATCCAAGCACAATCACTTACAAATAATTCTAAAATTTCTGCACAAAATAATCTTGATTTTTTGATTGCGGATTCAGCGAATAATTTGGGAAATTTAATTGCTGTTAACGCATTAAATTTTACAGCAAACTCACTTACAAATTCGGGCGAAATAAAAAGTGGCGAAAATTCAAAATTTAATTTATCAGCTCTTACAAATTCGGCTAATTCTTTAATTTATTCCAACGGTTTTCTCGATTTAAATCTCGGTGATGTGCTTGACAATTCGGGATTAATTTCTTCACAAAATAATTTAACAATTGCGGGTAATTCGGCGATTATTAATGACAATAAAATTTTAAGCAATGGTGCTTTGAGCATTTCAGCCAGTAGTCTCAATAATAATTCTTTCTCTAATATTGCCTCTCTTTTTGATGAAATAAATTTAGCAATTATTAATGATTTTACTAATAATGGACAAGTTTCTTCCGCAAAAAATTTGTCGATTTTTGCTAATAATTTTACTAATTTTGGCGATGTTTTGGCTGATTCAAAATTAATTACAACAATTGCAAATCAAATTACAAATTTTGGCAATTTCCAAAGTCTTTTAGAGTCTAAAATTATTGCATCGACAATTGATAATTATGGATCGATAAAATCTTTCGACGCGAGCACAATTTCGGCTCATAAAATTACAAATAAAAATAATGCAACAATTTACTCGAGGCTTGATAATGCAATCTCGGCAAGCTCTTTGAACAATGATGGCAGTATTTTATCGGATGCAAATCTAACAATTAATTCTGGCTTAACTTCCAATATTGGCGAAATATTTGCCAATAAAAATTTGCTTTTAACTCTTACAGATTCTTTTACTAATCAAGGAAATTTGGGTGCCGTTGATAATTTAACAATTAATAGCGATGATGCCATTATTAATGACAATAAAATTTTAAGTAATGGCAATTTGAAAATTGTCGCAACTTCTCTCAACAACTCAAGCAAGATTGAATCAAATGGCAATATTG
>CAJBXX010000239.1 GCA_903959715.1 uncultured Alphaproteobacteria bacterium
AATAATAGACGCGATATTTTTCGGCAATTTCGGATAAACGATAAGGCATGCCGGCACCGCAAGTAATGCCGTGAACAATATCTTTGGCACCATCTAAAATTCCGGTTAAAACTCGCTCTGCCCCACCCATTTCCCACAAAATATTCATGTGAATGCGACCATTGCCCGCAGAAACATCATGAGCAATTTTGGCTTGCGAAATTCCGCCTTTGATCGAATATTCAACCAACTCTTCATGCCTTTCACGACGAGTTTGAGTTTTATAAATTAAGGGAATATATTTTTGATTTTCATCAATATAATCGGCGTTAACTCCTGAAAAAGTGCCAACCGCTCCAGCTTTTGCAAAATGACCCGCAGTTATGCCGTTGGTGATTCCAACGCCTTTACCGCCTTCAATAATTGGCAAGGAATCTAATCCGGAAATTTGTAAAGATTTTATTTTTTTAAGCAAAATTTCTCCTTGCGAAATATTTTTGAATAATGAATTTTTTATAAAATATAATGTAAATATTTAATCCCTATATGGCAATCACAATCACAAAAAATTTAAATTTAAATTAGGAAATTAAAAAACCAACATTAAGATTATTCAAGAAAATTTCAATTAATTTTTTTTAAGTTTTTTTTATTTAATAAATGTCAGAAAATATTCCGCAATTTTCGGTTGCCGAATTCTCCAAAGCCATAAAATTTACCATTGAAAATGCTTTTGGCTATGTCAAAATCAGTGGCGAAATTACTGGCTTCAAGCGGGCTTCAAGTGGTCACCTCTATTTTAATTTAAAAGAAGATAATGCAGTTTTAACCGCCGTTTGTTTTCGCAATCAAGCCAAAGATATTGATTTTGAAATTGGCGATGGTTTACAAATTTGCGCTTCGGGCAAAATTACTTCTTACGAAGGGCGTTCCAATTATCAAATTATTGTTGATAAAATTGAAATCGCTGGAATTGGCGCAATTTTAGAAATGATTGAAAAACGCCGTCAAAAACTTGCAAAAGAAGGTTTGTTCGATGAAATTTATAAAAAAAAATTGCCATTTTTTCCTAAAATTATCGGCGTTATCACTTCGGAAACCGGCGCGGTAATTGAAGATATTAAACATCGCATTTCAAATCGTTGCCCACTTCATTTAATGCTATATCCAAGTGCGGTGCAAGGCGACAAGGCTTCACGCGAAATTATCGCCGGAATCAAATATTTCAATAATCTTAAAATTAATCGTCCCGAAGTTATAATTATTGCTCGCGGAGGCGGTTCGTTTGAAGATTTATTGCCATTTAACGATGAAGATTTAGTGCGCGAAGTTTTTAAATCGGAAATTCCAATTATTTCGGCGGTTGGGCATGAAACTGATTTTACTTTAATCGATTTTGTTGCAGATGTAAGAGCTCCGACACCTACGGCGGGAGCAGAATTCGCTACGCCAGTTTTAGAAGATTTAAAAAATAATTTAAAAAATATCGAAAGAAATATTAATAATTTTATCGATAATTTTTTTAATAAAAACCACATCGCTCTTAAAAATCTTGAAAGAAATTTATTAAGTCCACAAAAATTTTTGGAAAATTCGCAACAAAAAATTGTAAATTTTTCTGAAAAAATTGAATTTTTTGCTAAAAATTTTATTGAAAATAATTTTTTAAAAATTCAAAAAATTGCCATAAAATCAGATTTTATTTTTGA
>CAJBXX010000240.1 GCA_903959715.1 uncultured Alphaproteobacteria bacterium
AATAAAAGACATAAAATAAGAAAATAGCGAGGCATAAAAATTTTTTAATTTAGAAAAAATATATTAACTTTTTAACTTAAATTATTTTAAACTCAAAAGAAATTTTCATTAATAAAATTAAAAAACCAAAATAAAGAAATTATGTCATTAAAATGTGGAATTGTTGGCTTGCCAAATGTCGGAAAATCAACTTTATTTAACGCTCTTACTCAAACCGCTTCGGCTCAAGCCGCTAATTATCCTTTTTGCACGATTGAACCAAATATTGGCAAGGTAAATGTTCCCGATGAACGCCTCGAAAAACTCGCTAAAATCGCCGGTTCTGCTCAAATAATTCCGACACAAATTGAATTTGTTGATATTGCGGGTTTGGTGCGTGGAGCCAGCAAGGGCGAGGGTTTGGGCAATCAATTTTTGTCGCATATTCGTGAAGTTGACGCCATTATCAATGTTGTTCGTTGCTTTGAAGATGAAAATATTACCCATGTTGAAAATTCGGTTGATCCGCTTCGCGATATTGAATTAATTCAGCTCGAGCTCATTATCGCCGATCTCGAAAGTCTTGAAAAAAGATTGCCGAATTTAGAAAAAAAATTAAAAACCGAAAAAGATGCTTCGCAAATTATTGAAATGGCAAAAAAAGTTTTGGAAGTTTTAAAAGATGGCAAGCCGGCGCGACTTACTCAAATAAAGGATCAAGACGAAGAAAAAATTCTTAAAAATTTACAATTAATCACTTCGAAACCACAACTTTTTGTATGCAACTTAAAAGAAAATGAATTGGCGGGAAATAAGCATTCCCAAGTGGTTGAAGAGTTTTGCAAGAAAAATAATTATCAAGTTTTAAGAATTTGTGCTCAAGTTGAAGCAGAAGTCGCTTCGCTCGAAACCGAAGCTGAAAAAAAAGAATATCTTGAATCGATTGGGCTCAATGAAACCGGCTTGTCGCAAATAATTCGTAACTCATATTCTTTGTTAAATTTGATTTCATTTTTTACGGTCGGACCCAAAGAATGTCACGCTTGGATGCTTAAAAAAGGCTCGAGCGCACCCAAAGCGGCGGGAGAAATTCACACTGATTTTGAAAAAGGCTTTATTCGAGCGCGGACAATTTCTTACGAAGATTATATTAATTTTAATGGCGAAGATGGCGCCAAGAATGCTGGAAAATTAAGGGACGAGGGCAGGGATTATATTACGCAAGATGGCGATGTTTTTCATTTTATGTTTAATAATTAAATCAAAATTTTTGGAAATTAAAAAAATTAATTTATCGATTTAATTATTATATCTTTGTGCAAATTTTTTAAACGAAAAATATCAATTTCGGCAATTTTAAAATTCGAAGCGAGTGCGATTTTAATTTCTTGATTATCGCGATTGGCAATTAAAATAATTTTGACATCTTCGGTATTATTTGAAATTTTTTGCGATAGCACGGTTCTAAGAGGCAAAAGGGCTTTTTCATCGTTAATTTTGATTTCAATTTGTGATATTTTTCTTTCAGTTTTTATTGCTTCTACATTTTCTGCGGATGATTTTTTTTCAAAAGAATTTGTTTGATTTGAATTTTTTGAGGAATCACTTTTAAAGTTAGAATTTTTTTGATAATTTGGATTAAATTTTCGTGCTGGAATTTTTTTAATATCTTCAAATTCTTTTTGAGCGGGATTAGTGTTTTTAATGAAATCATCGACACGAAAAACGCCCTTAACCATGATACGAGTGCCTCCGTCATCTTTTCTAATTAAACATTCGACCACAATTTCACTGCCATCTTCGAGTAAATCGCGATTGGCGGTGATCAAGGCTTCGTCAAAAATCGTCGCCTCGTAAATGCCAAATGGATCGGAAATATTAAGATAAGCAAATCTTCCACGCGGACCAGAACGGTGTTTGCTTGAAGCCACAACGCCTGCCATTTTGATCATAGTGTTATCTTCTAAAGCGTCCTCTTCAATTTTTGGAGAAAAAATAATGCCTCGAAGCTTTAAATCTGAGACTCGATTATCGATTGGATGCTCATTTAAAAAAAATCCAAAAGCTTCAAATTCACAATTTAATTTTTGTTTTTTATTCCAATCAACAACAGATTTTAAAGGAGGTCGTGAGCCTTCTTCGGTAATGCCTCCGAACAAATTCATTTGATTAGAATTAGCTTCTTCTTTTGCTTCATTTGCAAACGCTGACAAAACATCAAATGATTCGGAAATTTGGCGACGATTATTATTTAAAGAATCGAATGAGCCTGATTTAGCAAGGGCTTCAATCGATTTTTTATTAATAGATTTGGGATCAACTCGTTGCGAAAAATCATAAATATTTTTAAATTTACCATTTTCTTCGCGTTCTTTTAACGCTTCTTCTATCATGTTAAAACCTACAGCCTTAATGGCTCCAAGCCCAAATCTTATGGCATATTTATTGGAATTTTCTTCGACAATTTTTGCGTTAGTCATGATTTATAAGGAGAAAAATAAAATTAAAAAACCGATGGCGATGCGATAATAGCCGAAACTTATGAAGCTATGAGTGCCAATGAATTTTAAAAGCCATTTAATGACTATAAGCGACGAAATAAAAGAGGCAATAACGCCGACTAAAATTAATTCAAAATCATCGAAAGATAAGGTTGAGTAGTTTTTGTAAATGTCATAAAGGCACGCCGAGCCAATGGTTGGAATTGCCAAGAAGAATGAAAATTCGGTGGCGATTTTGCGTTCAACGCCAAAAAGCATCGCCCCAATAATTGTTGCACCTGAACGGGATACGCCGGGAATCATCGCTAAACATTGAAAAAAACCGATGGCAAGAGCGGTAGGTTTTTCAATCTCTTCGATTTTTTTAACGGTGAATTTTTTATGAAATTTTTCAACTAAAATTATAATTAAGCCACCGGAAATTAAAGAAAATGCGATTACTAAATTTGAAAATAAATATTTTTTTATGAAATCGTGCAAAAGCAAGCCAATCAAAACCGCAGGAATGAAGGCGAGAGCAAGATTATCGATAAATTTTTGATTATTTTTTTCATAAAATTTAAGCAAAATGCCGTTAAGTTTTTTAAAATAAATCACCGCAATTGCCGAAATTCCGCCAATTTGAATCGCGATTTCGAAAACATTATTTTTAACCGCATCAAAATTTAAAATTTGCGAAAAAATAATGAGATGAGCAGTTGAAGATATGGGAATAAATTCGGTTAAACCTTCAATGATTCCAAGTAAAATGGCTTTAAAAAAAATTGGCAATTCTAGCACGATGAATAAAAAATAAGATTAAAAAAATGTCAAATATTTTAACATTTTTTGAAAATAAAAGTCAAAATTTATTAAAAATCTTTGGAGGTTTTTTTAATCAAAACCGGACTCAAAATTAAGGTGGCGATGGTCGAAAAAATAATACCACCAATCACGGTGATCGCAATTGGCTGTTGAACTTCGGCACCTATTCCACGCGAAAAAGCCATCGGCAAAAATCCTAAACTTGCGACGAAAGCCGTCATTAAAATCGGACGCAATCTTGAAATACAAGATTCTTCGATATTGCGATTTTTTTTGAATGTGCTAATCAAAATTATTGAATTGAGTAAACCAATTCCGACCAAGGCTATGAAGCCGATATAAACCGAAATTGTAATGGGAATTTTACATAAATAAATTAAAAATATTGCCCCACTTAAAGCAAATGGAACCGACGAAAAAATGATTAAAACTTTTTTAATTTTGCCGAAGATTTTGTAAAGCAAAAAGGCGATTAAAAAAATAATAAAAGGCACGATTGTTAAGATTTGTTTTTTGCCATTATTGAAGTTTTCAAAGCGTCCGCCCCACTCAATTAAATACCCGTCTGGAAGCATTTTTCTTTCTTTAATTTGTGCTTCAATTTTTTCAATAAATTCGGCATAATTGGTATTTTCTAAATAAATCGATAAACTTGAATATCTTTTACCAAAAATTCTTGGAATTGAGGTAATGTCGTTATTTTCTTTAACAGTGGCTACGGTCTTGAGCGGAAAGCTTCCGCCGTCTTTCAAAGTGATTGGAATATTTTCAATAGAATCAAGTTTGTTGCGATTTTCTTCGTTTAAATGTAGTACAATTGAAATCGGAAATTCGCCATTATAAAAGGTGCCAACGCGGGCTCCGACCATGGCATTACTCACTTCGCTGTTAACATCAAAAATATTGATTTGATGCTTGGCGATTGAATTGTAATCAGGAATTACATCGATAAATGCCCCTTTGCGAATTGAATTTAAAAAATCTTTTTCGACTGATTTTAAATTTTTATCTTGCGAAATTATATTTTTAATTTCTTCGGTAAGTTGCAATAATTTTTCAAAATCTTCGCCGAAAATTTTTAAAGATAAATCGGCTCGACTGCCTTCAAGCATTTCGTTGAAACGCATTTTAATTGGTTGTGAGAGACTAAATTCACATTCCAAACATAATTTTTTTGCTTGTTCAAAATAATTTTTTGCAAGAAATTTTGCATTAATTTTTTCGGATTCTTTGAGAATTATAAAAATGTCGCCGATATTCTGTGGCATTGGATCTAAGCCTGATTGCGAAGAGCCAATTCGCGCAAAAGTTTTGTCAATTTGTGAATTTTGAGAAATTATTTTTTCAACATTTTGAGCGATTTTTTTTGTCGAAGAAAGGCTTGAGCCGTCAGGAGCTACAATGGTTAGAACGATATCGCCAGATCGG
>CAJBXX010000241.1 GCA_903959715.1 uncultured Alphaproteobacteria bacterium
AAAATAACTTTAAAAATCAGAAATAATATTTTTCAATTTTTTAGAATCAAAAGCGAATCTAAAAAACCTAAAAATTATTAAATTTATTTAACAATTAATTTTTTGAGATATGAGAAGACTTTCAGGTATTAATACTAGTGGAAGTGGAGTAATGCTTTCGAATATGATGAAGGCAAAAAGTCTTTCCGGAGATGATAAGGTGAGTGCGGATGTTGTATTTTCGGAGGGCGGAGCTACAACTAAAATTAGTTCGACACCTGGTCAACTTGGAACTGATGAAATAAGATCGGTAGAACTATCGGCAGATTTGGTTTTTTCTGTTCAAGAACAATCGCAAAAACCTGGTAATGCAAATCCTGGGGTTGTCACAGATAATATTTATGCATCTGATTCAAGAGATATGTTTAGGAGATTAGAGGCGAATGGACAGCTTAAAAAAGCGACATCGTTACCAGCTTCGAGTCGCATTTCCGCTTTAGTTCGCACTTTCTCTTTGCCAGAAAAAAATAATGTAGACAATACTCCTTTTGATGCATTGAAGCAGGCGAGACCTGGAAGATCCTCTGGGGCGTTGGGTGCTTTTATAGTTAACAAAATTTATCTCGATAATACCGAAATATCTGACTCAGAAGCATTGCGATTAGCAAAAGTTGATAATAAAGGTAAACACATAACTAAGTGGCCAACTCGTGCATCTTTACAAGCAATAGAATATAAAATAGAACATAAAGTAGGAGATGAAGGAGAAGATGAAGGAGTCATTCAAGATAAAAAGTTTAAACCAAAGTTAACCTCAGTGATTGAGGAAGGGGGTTATCAATCGGGTTCGTCGAGAGAATCTTCGCCTGTCTCCCGAGATAATGGACCGAGTTTCCAATCAGAGAGATCAGTTTTGCCCACTCAATCTTCTTCACCAGTTCTATCCCCACAAGATTCGCTGAATAATGAGCAGCGGGAAGCGATTTTGCTTTCTTCTCAACCTTCACCTCGTATTGGTGAGGAACTTTCACCAGTAACTTCAAGTAAAATGTCGCTCCCACCCCAATCAAGTGAAACAGTGGCTTCATTAGCTGGTTTATTGAGTGAGAATGGAGGGTCGCTTTATGGATCTAGTAAAACCGCCGTAAGTGATGCCCTAACCGTCGTGAATTCACCAAGGGGATTGGAAAGTGATGTGTTGGTAAGTAGTAATGATTTGCAATTAAAAAATATTGAGTCGCCAAGACAATTTGATAGTTCGCAAAGTGAAGAAGTTTTTGAGTCGCCAATAAAACTTGATAGTTCGCAAATTGAAAACGATGTTGAGTCGCCAAGACAAGTTGGTAGTTCGTCAGGTGGGGAATTTTTCGCGAAAAAATCTTTTAATGATATTCAAAGTAACCTAAATGAAATGGAGAGAATTTTATTAGAAAGTTCCGAAAAATATTCAATAAAAGAACGACCCCCAACCATTTCAAATCAAGGAAGAGTTTTAGATACTGATATAACTGAAACAAAAACTTATAATAAAGAAAATGAAGAATGGGCTCGAGAAAAAAGAGATGGAAATTCAATAAAAAATATCCCTTATGATGTTGGTCATTATAACCCACAAAAGAAACTCTATTCTTTTAAAACTCTTCCGAGGCAATTACCTAACGGCAGTCTGGCTAATGCAGAACGAACTGTTCTTTTAAATCAATATCAACTTAGTGAAACATTAATAAATCTTTCAAGACATACAGATTTTTGCAAGCGGGGCAAAAATTATGAATTGTTTTTCCAGCTTAACGATGATAATTCCTTAACTGCCATTGCAAAGGAAAGTCAAGTAATGAGGAATTTAACAGGTCAAACTCTAAATGATGGCAATGGTATTAATTTTTTGTTTCGTAATAGTTGCGATAATGATTTATTTTCACTTCCAGTTGCCATTACTCAATCACCAATTCAACCTCAACCACAAGCGCCACATCCACAGCCACAGCCACAACAATCTCAAAGGCAACTTTATTTAGGAACTTATGATTCCGAAACTAGTAGATATAAATTCAAAACTAGTGAATCTCGGACATCACAAGAGGTTGAATTTTCCGAATTAAATTTTTTGCGTTTTTTAGACATTAATAAAGATAAATTTAAAAGTAATGGTAATTTTTCTGTTGCCGTTCAGATTGATGATTATGGTAAAGCAGTTGCTATTCCGATTCCACATAAAGATGACAATCAACAACCTAATTCTATTGATGATTATGGTAAAGCAGTTGCTATTCCGATTCCACATACTAAAGATGACAATCAACAACCTAATTCTAAATATATTCATGTTGGTTCAGAAAAAATTGATTTAAATGAATTGAAATTAAAAATTATCGATGCAGAAGCTAGAGAAAATTTGATACTAGGCTTAAAAACTAGTCGTCGACCTGCTGGTTATGTTTCTCCATTACGCTACAGTCCTATTGGGATTTCTAGTAGATATAATGTGTAATGTAATTAACAAAATTTATTTCTTAAGGTTCTTCGCGTTAAAAAAATAGCCTAAACGGCTATTTTTAGCGAGAAACGGGATAATGAGCGAAGCGACAATTCAAACAAAACTTAAAAAAACCATCAACTTCTTTCTAAATTTGCGAAGCAAATTTAATGCATCCACAAATTTAATTAAAAACAATTAAATAACCGCGGAATTTTTCGCCATCCAATGTATTCATGGCTTTAACCATATCGCTTACAGAGACCCAAAACCACGGGTTTTTGTGCAATGCCACATCGAACACTAAAAGTGAATCGGAATTTTCGTCATAAGCCACAATTGGCGAAATATGTCCACCGGTTTTATTGCCTAAAATTTTGCCATCAAAATTGGCGACAAGAAAATTATTTTTATCATTTAGAATTTTTTTAGAAATCTCGCGAAAGCTTGCTAAATCTTGATTAGAAG
>CAJBXX010000242.1 GCA_903959715.1 uncultured Alphaproteobacteria bacterium
CAAGGGATTTCTTTTTTTCCACAAGAATTGGCATCCATGCAATTTCCCATTTTAAGATTTTTAATGCATTAATATAACGACATTCTTCATCGTTAATTGCGCTAGCTTGGTTAACAAAACTTTCCAAATCACTTATATTTATAGCTTTTGCTACGTGTTGCTTTTCAAAGCGATCTCTTAAACTTCCGCCACCATAATTTCCGTGCGATAAAAGAAATGTTCCAAGCATCATATCCATGGATTTTTGTGATCCAAAAATATCTGATGAAGTTTCCTCCATTCTTATCCACTTTTCATCAATTTCTTCCATAGCTTCATCCAATTTTGATTTATCAGCTGCATCGGCTTCAGACTTCATAAGTCTAGCTTTTATAATGTCTGATTGGCTCAAATCAACACCAGTACTATTAATTGTATCGAATATTTTGATGGCATCATCCATATTTTGACAATCTATCCTAACTACGTGAACTTCATACAGAAGAAAATTGACCAAACTGTCTCTTCCCTCAGGGCTTAATGAAATTAGATAGTTAAACAACTGGAGGTAATTTCGTGAATAAATATTCTCAAGTCCAGATTTTTTAACATCCGCATGTGAAAGATGAACAAAATGGTCAAATGATTCGCAGGAACTTGGTAAACCTTTTAACATTTTTCGAGTTTGTATTTTGATTTTGGTTTCTCGACCAGTTAAATCAAATATAGCATTATCTATTCTAGATATCGTAGTTCTAGCGCTTTCTCTTGTTTCGATAGTTTTGTCATTGTAAATATCTCTAAAAGCTTTTAGAAATAGAAAGATTGTTGTTAATCTTTGCTGACCATCTATCACATCAATTTTTTTATCTGGCTTATTAATTAAAACCAATGAACCAATAAAATATTCCTTCTTCTCTTTGGAAGATTGAAGTATATCTTCGTAAAATCTTTCTACATGCTCACTTCCCCATTGGTAATCTCTTTGATACGAAGGTATTTGGTAAGTACAATCTGTAGCGGCTAGTATAGTTGTTATATTAGCTTGTTTAGCATCAAATAAATTAGACATTTTTTTGGTAAAATTAAATTAAGATTATTTAAGTAAGCAATAGGGGGACTATTACATAATCAATTACGAAAAGTATAAAGGTCTTTAGATTCATCCCCGATATTAATAAATTAAAAAATATTTGTAAAGGAAGTTGGAACCTCATGTCCCTAAAATTTTTTTTAATAGTTTCTATGCTTTCGGTGCCCTAGCTCTCCCCTTGAGGGAGAGCGGGCGATCGATTGCAACGATAGTTGCAATTCGGGAGCCGTGAGGGGTTAAAAAATAAGAGCATCAAAGAGCTTAAGATTATAAAAAAAATTAAAACAAAAAAATTCCATAAAGGACGATTTCTTGATTTTGTTTTGAAAATAAAAAATATTCCATTTTTTCTCAAAAAATCCATCTAAAAATTGTAAAAATAAACTAAAAAATCACCGATTTTTCTTTAAAAAATTTATAAATTTGTGGATTAAAGTTAAAATCAAAAAATCGTCTTTTTTCATTTTTTTCATTTCAACTTTTTACATAATCTTAAAACCCTTTAAATCTCTAGCTTTTTGACC
>CAJBXX010000243.1 GCA_903959715.1 uncultured Alphaproteobacteria bacterium
CCGCATTCATCAATTATTCGCCAATAACGCGATAATAATTTTATTGATTCGAGACTTTTATTTTTGATACGAACATGATATGCCCAAATGAATAATTCTCCAATTTGACTAATTTTGTTATCGACAAATTCTGGCCAAACACTCACTTCGATTTCTTTAGTTATTGCAACATAAGGCTTTTGTTGAAGAAGTTCAATCGGAGTTAAAAACTGATTTATGGATTTGGAAATTTGCGGAAAAATTTTCATTTTTAGAAATTTTTTGAATTCATTAATTAAATTAATATTAAAATAATTTAACAATTACATTCTTTCTGTCAAGTCAACAACCCTAGTAAGCTCTTTTAAATCAATTATTCCTTCCACAACTTTTTCCAAACCATCTTCGACCATTGGAACGAAGCCTTTAGTAAGGGCGTATTTAAGCATATCCTTACGGGTTTGAGCTTGAACAACCATCTCGTCAAGTTCGCGATCAAATGGCAATATTTCAGAAATTGCAACTCGACCTTTATAGCCAGATCCGGAGCATTTATCGCATCCCACCGCTTTAAAAAGTTTAGTCACCACCGCAAAACGATTTCCGAGTAATTTTCTTTCGTAATCATCGATTGGCGCTTCTTTTTTACAATGAACGCATAATTTTCTTGCCAACCTTTGAGCAATGATTCCAATCAAAGAGCCCGCCATCAAATAATTTGGAACCCCAATATTCATTAAACGCGGAATAGCACTCAAAGCATCGTTAGTATGCAGAGAACTATAAACTTGGTGACCCGTCATCGCCGCTTGAATGGCGGTAACCGCAGTTTCCTTATCACGAATCTCACCCACTAAAATTACATCGGGATCTTGACGCAAAATGGCTTTGATACCGGTCGCGAAATCCATACCAATATCATTTTTAATATTCGATTGACGAATCAATGGAATGTGATACTCGACGGGATCTTCAAGCGTCATAATATTTTTATCAATCGAGTTTATGTAGTTTAATATGGTATAAAGAGTGGTTGTTTTACCTGAACCCGTAGGACCGGTAAGAATAATTACTCCTTCGGGACGCTTTACAATTTTCTTTAAAATATCAATGCAATGATTAGAAAAACCAAGCTTATCAAGGGTTATTACCGATTGTTTTTCGTCGAGAATACGCATAACGATATTTTCGCCATTGATAGTTGGCTGAGTCGACACACGAAAATCGATTTTTCTTCCCAAAATTTCAGATTCGATACGACCATCTTGAGGTTTTCTAGTTTCAGCGATATTCATTCCCGACATAATTTTAATACGCACCGCAATCGCTGACCAGTAGTCTTTATGCACACTTCTAATTTGCACCATTTTTCCGTCGATACGATAACGAACACGCAAAAATTGTGCCTCGGGCTCAAAGTGCAAATCTGACGCACCATGGTGAACGGCATCGTTTAAAACCGCATCAACTAAACGCACCATCGGACTTTTATAGTCACCACGCAATTGCGTTTCATCGTTCATTTTCGCCGCACCGCCACTTTCAATCTCTTTCAAAATACCTTCGATCGACATTTCATAATCGTAATATTGATCGATGGATTGCATTATCTCGGTTTCAGAAACGAAAACTGGATCAATTCTAAAATTTGGTGGGAAAAATCGACGCATTTGATCGATGGCAATAATGTCAAAAACATCGACCATCGCTACTAAAATCGAGTCCGCGGTGTATGAAACTGGAATTAATTTATTGTGAACGGCAAAATCTTTTGGAATTTTTTTAACTAATTTTGAATCAACAATCGAAGCTTTTAAATCGAACTTTTTAATACCCGCTGATTCGTTTAAAATTTCGCCCAAAGCCCCTTCCGAAACGAAACCCATATCAACCAAAATAACACCCAAACTTCTAGTGTTCCCAGCTCTTTCGCGCTCTTTTAAAGCGATATTTAATTGATCTTCTGAAATAACTTTTTTATCCAACAATTTGCTTCCAATATCCGGACCCGAAGAGGTCGGAACTTGTTGAATATTTTGAATAGTTTTATTTTCAATATTTGATTTTGTCATCGCTTAAAAAATTGGTTTTTTTAAATTTGCTATTGTTATAATTCAAAGTCAATAATTTAA
>CAJBXX010000244.1 GCA_903959715.1 uncultured Alphaproteobacteria bacterium
AAAATAACATAAATTTTTATTTATTCAAACATCAATTTTTGTTGTTTAGTTAAATTTATTTTAAGTTGCCTGCAAATCGTTGATAATAGTGTTGCGATAAAGAGAATTTTGTTGCTTATTTTTGTCAAAATCATCGATAAATAAAAATTTTTTTAAGAAAAATCCACTCAATTTTAAGCCATCAATTAATTGAGTATTTTCAATATTTTCATTTTTTTCTTCAAGTAAAAAATTGGGTAATTTGAGTAGTTTATGCGAATATTTTTCACCCGCTTCCATCGATACGGCGTGTGCTGATTTTGGCGAAACGAAAGCCAAATTAACTCGCGAATTGGTAACGACGCAACAAGAAAAATCGATGCCATAACCGAGGCTTTCAAGAATCATCAATTCTAATTTTATATAATTGCCAATTATTTGTTGATTTAAAATGCGAGCATCGCCCAAATTTTGCAAAAATTCTAAAAATTTTTTATATAAAAATTCAAATGATTCGCGTTCTAAAAAATAGTCGTCAATTATTGATATTATTGATTTCGCACAATTTATTCGTAATTTATCAAGCATAAATCTTGAGCAATTATTTTCGGCTAAATCAAGATTTAAAAAATTGCCCAAACCATCTTCAAGCCTCGATGCGTAATCAAAAGTAATCAAATTTCCCATTTGCAAAATGGCATTATTTTTTTTAGAAGAAACATATTTGATGAAGCCACGATAAACGCCGTAATTCTCGCTAAAAACCTTGAGAATCGCCGATTTTTCGCCATATTTTTTGATGCTGATTACAATTCCCGAATCGCTATATTTCATGATTAAATAAATCGATATTTTTTATGTATTCTAAAATTTTTTGCGGATTTTCAAAAAATAAAATTTCATCAAATTGATGACGAAACCAAGTGAGTTGTCTTTTAGCATAATTGCGGGTTTTTTGCGATGCAAGCTTTTGCATTTCTGCGAGCGAAATTTTTTTATCTAAAAAATCTGAAATCTCTTTAAAACCTAGAGTATTAACGATTGGAGAATTTAAATCACCAATATTTTTTAAATAATTTTCAACTTCTTTTATCGCATTATTTTCCAACATTTTTTCGAATCTCTCATCACAATTTTTATAAATTTCTTGTCGCGATGGATTTAAATTTAAATGAATAAATTGATAATTTTCTAAAATTTTTTGTGGTTTTTGTTGTTGAAAAAATTCAATTTTTTTGCCAGTTTGTAAAAAAACTTCACAAGCTCGCAACAATTTTTGTTTATCAATAATTTTATCATTGCCAAAATTTTCTTGAAATTTTTCATGCCCAATTTCGGCATATAAATTTTGGGCTTGAAGACGAAATTTTTCATCAATTTCTGGAATTTCATTAATACCATCAATCAGCTTTGAGATATACATGCCGTTGCCACCAACAATTATTGGAATTTTATTTTCTTGTTGAATTTTTTCAACAATTTCGGCGACCATTTTTAACCAAATTGCTACCGAAATTTTTTGCTTTGAATCTAAAATTCCGTATAAAAAATGTTCGATTTCAATTAAATTTTCTGTCGAAGGTTGTGCTGATAAAATTGGTAAATCGCGATAAATTTGTAAAGAATCGGCGTTGATTATTGCTCCGTTAAAAATTTTTGCAATTTGCATGGCGACGCTTGATTTACCTGATGCCGTCGCCCCCGAAATTACAATTATTTTTGACTTAGATTTTAACATTTTTTAGAGTTTCGTAAAGTTCTTGTAAATCTTTGGGCAAAGGAATTTCAAGCGAAATTTCTTGTTTAGAAATTGGGTGAATGAAGGCTATTTTGTAAGAATGCAAAGCCTGTCTTGAAAAATTTTCTAAAAGTTTTTTTAATTTTTCATCGACATTTTTCGGCAACATTTTTTTGCAAGAATTATAAGTTTGATCGCCAATAATTGAGTGTTTTTGTGATTCAAAATGGACGCGAATTTGATGAGTCCGACCGGTCTCGAGCCGGCATTCCACAAGGCTTGCGAAGCCATCTAAAAAAATCTCTTTAGTTTCATAATTGGTAATCGCAACTCTCCCGGCACTTTTGCAAATTGTCATTTTTAAACGATTGCTGTGATGGCGAATAATATTTTTATTAATCACTCCGCGTTTTGGATCGAAAACGCCGTAAATAAATGTTAAATAATGGCGCTTGATATCGCGGTCTCGAAGCATGTTACTCAAACCTTGATGTGTTAAATCATTTTTAGCAACAATCATTAATCCGCTAGTATCTTTATCCAAGCGATGAACTATTCCCAAACGCATTTCGCCACTAACCGTTGATAAGCGATCGCGATGCGAAAATAATAATCCATTTACCAAAGTATTTTCTTGATTACCCGATCCCGGATGAACAGTCAAGCCACTCGGCTTGTTAACGACCATTAAGTCATTATCTTCATAAACAATTTCAAAATCAATTTCTTTGGCTTTAAGATGAGATGGCTCCACGGGTGGAACCTCGACAATAATTTCATCATTTATTTTAAGTTTGTAAGAATCATTTTCTAAAATTAAATTTTGTGAATTTTTGACTAATTTTTGAGCGATAAAATTTTGAATTTTAGTGCGAGTAATTTCTGGTTTTATTTTTAAAAATTCTTGAGCTAAAAATTTATCAAGCCTTATCCCAACTGATTCTAAACCAACATTAAAATTAAATTTATTTGACATTTTCTATAATTATTTCACGCGCTTCATCGTGATGATTAATAACATTTTTTATGGTAATTTTTAAGCAATTTTTTGGTAAATATTTTTCGGCAATTTGTGGCCACTCGATTAAAACAATATTACCATTTAATGCCTCAAAGAAACCAATGTTTTCAAGCTCTTCTTCATGTTTTATGCGATATAAATCAAAGTGAAAAATTTCAGCTTTTTTAGTTTTATAAGAATAAACAATGTTGAAAGTCGGGCTCAAAACTTCGCTGGGAATTTCTTGTAAAAAATTAATAAAATTTCTAGCAAAAAAACTTTTGCCAACACCAAGATTACCATAGAGTGCAATCACTTTATTATTTTTAATTGAATTAGCAATTTCTTTTGCAAATTCAATCATTTCGCCTTGCGAATCTATAGAAATTTTTTTCATCAAATTTAGTATATAACTGGCTTGCCTACTAACAAACAAATGTAGGCTGACAAGCAAATTGCTGGAGCAAAAGGAAAGGTTTCATCTTTTTTTAATTTTTGCCAAATGCCACCAAATAGAGCTCCGATCGCGCCACTTAAGAACATAAATAAAATAAAATTATTTAAACTCAACATAAATCCTGCTATTAAAAAAAATTTAAAATCATCAATGCCGATGCCATCAATTCCTGCTGAATAATAGAAAAAAAGCCATATGGCAAAACCAAATGCAAGAAATGCTAGAGCTGGTCTCAAGCCATCATAAACCGAATTTAAACCACCATTGTGAATTGTTAAAAGAGTTACAAAAAAAACTAAAGCGAATTGTAAAATATCGGGAATAAAGTAATGCTCTAAATCAACCACCACCATTATAAAAAGTGTAACAAAAATTGCTAAATAAAGCAAAAATTTAATATCAATTTTACAATCAAATTTAATAAAAGTTAGAATGAATCCTAGGGCACAAAATAATTCGATTAATGGATAGCGGACGGAAATTTTGGCGGAACAATTTAAGCATTTTCCGCGTTGTAATATCCATGAAAAAAGTGGAATTAACGAGCGAATTTTTAATTTTGCGTTGCAGTGAGTGCATTTTGAGCGAGCTAAAAATATTGACTCTTTTGAAACTAGTCGATAACTTACCAAGCTGATAAAACTGCCGAATATTAGTCCAAAAATTCCAACAAAAAAAATTTGAAGATTCTGATTAAAAGCAAAAAATATTTCCATAATTATTTATAAATAAAAGTGATAATTGATAAATTAAACATTTGTTATAAACTATGATTAAATTTAATTAATTTTTTTGAAAAAAATGAATATCACAACAACAATATTTTGCCAAAAATTTCTATTGTTAACAATATTATTATTTTCTACCTCATGTTTACAAGAGCCAGCTAAAATCATTAATCGTAGCAATCTCAAGTTCAACAAAAATAATCAATTTAATCAAGAAAAATATCGCAATATTGTTCAAAAAAAATCAGATAAAAAAGAAGATTCTGTAGTGAAGTCAGAAAATTCTAGCGATGAAATTGCGGTTGAAAGTGGCGATACTTTATATTCCATCGCCAAAAAAAATGATATTGCTTTGCGTGATTTAATTGATCACAATAATCTTGAACCGCCTTACACCTTAAAGGCTGGAAGCACATTAAAGATTCCCGCTTCAAATTATCACGAATCTCGCGAAGGCGATACGCTTTATTCGATTTCACGAATTTATTCAATGAAAGTCAATGATTTAATCGCTCTCAATAATTTAAAATTACCTTATTCAATTTATCCAGGAGATAAAATTAAAATCGTTCGCGATAAAAATAATAAAGCTGAAGTAAGTGAAAAAAAAGTTGCTAATAATAAAAATAATGAAGAAAAATTTTCTGAAAAAAATCTAGAATTAGTCGCCGAATCCAAATCAAAAAATGAAAAAATCGGTTTCAAATCTTCCGAAGAAAAAGCTAAAGAAATTAATGAAAAAAAGCATTCAAAAGAAATCGAAAAATATGGGTTTAAGCCTTCTGAAGTAAGAGCCGCCGAAATTAATAAAAAAAATAATGATTCCGATTCTAAAACTGCAAAAAATATTATAAATCCTACAAAAAATGAAATAGTTGAAACAAAACTAAGTATAAATAAGCCAATTGATAAAGATTCAATTAAAAAAATTGCCAATAAAACCAATCGCTTTGCTTGGCCGGTTCGCGGAAAAGTTATTTCTAAATTTGGTCCAAAAAGTGCCGGACTTTACAATGATGGCATCAATATCAAAGCCTCGGAGGGTCAAGTCGTTAACGCCTCGGAAGATGGAATCGTGGCATATGTTGGCAATGAATTAAAGGGTTATGGTAATTTGGTCATAATAAAACATGCGGGCGGATGGATTTCGGCTTACGCCCATCTGAAAAATTCGTCAGTTGATCGTGGACAAAAAATTAACAAAGGGCAAAAAATTGGCAATGTCGGAAATTCTGGCAAAGTAAAATTTCCGCAACTATATTTTGGCTTAAGAAAAGGTCGCGACGCCGTAAATCCCGAAAATTATTTATAATAAAAATGGCATTTTTCAATTTATTTTCAAAATCAAAAATTAGTGATCAACTAAAAAATAGTTCACAAAAATTATCGCAAACAATTGCTCAAATTTTTACTCATAAAAAACTTGATTCATTTATTCTTGAAGAGCTTGAGGAGACCCTCATAACAAGCGATTTGGGCAGTGATTTTGCTCGAGAAATTATCAATAATTTGCGTCAAAAAAAGTTTGAAAAAAACATTGATGAAAAATTCATCAAAGAATTTTTGGTTAAAGAAATTGAAAAAATTTTAAAGCCTTGCGAAGGAAAAATTGATCTCGATTCTGATAAAAAACCTCAAGTAATTATCTTCAATGGCGTCAACGGAGCCGGTAAAACCACGACCATCGGCAAAATCGCTCACAACCTTAAAAATCAAAATAAAAAAGTTTTAATTTCGGCTTGCGATACCTTTCGCGCTGGGGCTTCGTCGCAACTTGAAATTTGGGCAAAACGAGCCAATTGTGAAATTATTTTACCGCTCAAAGAAGGCGAAGACCCCGCTTCGGTTGCTTATCGAGCTCTCGATTACGCCATAAAAAATGATTTTGATGTTTTGCTTATCGACACCGCGGGCAGATTGCAAAATAAACAAAACTTAATGGATGAGCTTAAAAAAATTAACAATGTTTTAAAAAAACTCGACGCTTCGGCTCCGCATTACAATTTATTAATTGTCGATGCCACAATCGGGCAAAATTCGAGAATACAAACGGAAATTTTTAACCAAACCGTTGGCATTGACGGGCTAGTAATTACAAAGCTCGATGGCAGTGCTAAAGGTGGAGTTGTTGTGGCAATTTCTAAAATTTTTGCTAAACCAATTTTTGCCGTTGGCATCGGTGAAAAAATTGAAGATTTGCAAGAATTTGATGCCAAAAATTTTGCCAAAAGTTTGATAGAAAATTAACTTTATTATAAATTATTAGACTATGAAAACAGAAATCCCGGAAGAAATTGATGTTAAAAAAATTACTTTACGAGATCTTGTTAAAATTAGTGATAATTCGGTTGAAGATGAAGAAAATAAAAAACCGATAAAGCCAATTACAAGAAGCCTTGATAATTCCGACGATAAAGAAAAAAATAAAAAAAGTGGTTTACTGGAAGCGTTTTTAACTCCTTTTCAAGATAAATTTGAAGAATTAAAAAAGTCTTGGAGTGGGTTGCCACCTCAAGAAGCTAAAGAGTATGCAGAGTCTGTTTCTAAATCTTTAACGCAAAAATTTGATCAAGCTTTTGACAATTCTTCGCCCAAACAAAAACAAAGATTTGAAAATCTTGGGCGTAAAATTTCTGGTCGAGATGATTCAAATAAAATTAAATTAGATGGCGATAAAAATTCACTCGAACAGCTTGCTGAGCTTGGGGTCGATTTAAAAAAACTCAATAATAAAATCAACATGACGACAATCGTCAATCCTTTTTCTGCGGAAGGTCAAAAAACTCCAATTAAAGTGATGACAATAGATGGTGAAAAAGAAGTGATGATCGATGTTCAAAAATTTGCCAAAGATGCGGTCGAATTTAATCAAAAACAAGCAAACGAGGAAACAAAAATTCCTTTAAATAAAGCACTTGAATTATATGGTAAAAAACAATCCGGAGCCTTGTCGGAACAAGAAAAAGTCGATGCTAATAAATTGCAAGAATCCGCTGATAAAGCCGATAAAAGTAATGCGATAAGAAGGCAAGATTTTTTAAAAAAAGTTGATGGAGTTCGCGGAATAAATCCGCCATCTTTGTCGAATTCAAATCAAGGATCATCTTGGCGCGAAAGGGTAGGTGGCGATAGCGTTGGCGGTTCAAAAAGTGGCGGAGTTTCAAAAGGTGGCTCTGGCTCAAGAGTTGGTTAACTCTTCAAAAGTTATTTATAAAAAACTTTTTCTTGTCAAATTTTTAATTTTAATTGAACAAATTATTTTGTATCGGGAAATAAATGCCTAACTATGATCCAAACAACACCGACAACCTTGGCAAATCCAACCGTAATTAAGAAGTTTAAAGTGGTTGGATTTAAATCGCTGATGCAAAATTTTTCAATCCACATTACTCCGCATTGTCCATTAAACCAAAGTGTCGTGAACATTGAAATCGTAAATATAACAAGATAAACCATTAAAAGATTTGACCATTGTGTTTGCATGCGTTCTTTTGAGCGAAAAGCATTGTTGGACATCTTTATATTCATCATATCGAAATCTTTGGAGGCCAATTCTTCGGAGGCTAACTCTTTTTGCTCATCGAATGTTAAATTTTCGAAATCATTTTCTTTAAAGTTTTTTAGATCGCTGGGTTTGAATTTGTTTTTCATTGTGGGTTTAATTTTAGTTAATTACATTTTCAACTCTTTGAGTAAAATAAATTTTTATATAATCTAAATCTATTTCTGTATTCCAATTTGCTCCTTCAATTCTTAGTAAATCCCAAGGCGAGCCTTTAGTATGAGACCAAATCGACAATTTCCCCGCGGGAATATTTCCCCATTTTTCTACAGTTTTTTCTAAAATATTTATCGCTTCTTTATCGCTAATCGATTCAATTTTATCTCGTTTGATTTCTTTAATTGCTTTAAATTTTTTGTGAACCCTTGGAAATACTGGACCATATGGCCAGAATTTAGGTTTTTCATCAATTTCATAAATTTCTTCGATGCCATTTATCAAACAAAAACCAACAAAAAGATATAATAATTTTTGTATTTTGGTGTTATTGAATTCGTAATGATTTTTATTGCATAAAAACACGATGTCTTTGGCGATTTCAAGGGTTTTCATAATTTTTATATTTAAAATTTATTTTTTATTGGATATTGTGAGAGACATTTTAATTTATTAACAAATTAAAAATCAACAAAAATATTTTGAAAATCTATTAATTTTTTGCGGAATTTTTGGAATTGGAATCAAATTTTTTTACCGCCCAAACTAGTGCCACCACCCAGCCGAAAAATGTCCAACCTAAAAATAAATTTAGAACGAAAATTGCCGTGGAGTCTATGTGGTTACGAATTAAGGCGATTAAAAATGGTAAAAAATAAATCGTAAAAATGAAAAATGAAAACAAAAAACCTTCCATAAATCGCCCTTAATTTATAAAATTAAATATCCAAAACTAATCTTCTTGGATCTTCGAGTAATTCTTTGACGCGGACTAAAAATGTAACGGCTTCTTTGCCGTCGATAATGCGATGGTCGTAAGACAAAGCCAAATACATCATCGGGCGGATTTTGATTTCGCCATTAATCGCCATCGGGCGTTCTTGGATTTTATGCATTCCCAAAATCGCTGATTGCGGTGGATTGATGATTGGCGTTGACATTAACGAACCGTAAACTCCGCCGTTAGAAATTGTGAAAGTTGCGCCGGCTAAATCTGGCAAAGTAAGTTTGCCGTCGCGCGCTTTAACGCCAAGTTCGGAAATGCCTTTTTCGATTCCAGCTAAATTTAATTTATCTCCGTCGCGTAAAACTGGCACGACGAGCCCTTGCGGAGAGCCAACTGCGACGCCGATATCGTAGAAATTTTTGTAAATTATATCAGTTCCATCAATTTCAGCATTAACCGCCGGAAGCTCTTTCAAAGCGACGATACAAGCTTTAACAAAGAAAGACATGAAGCCCAACTTAACGCCGTGCTTTTTTTCAAAAACATCTTTATATTCGGTGCGAAGCGCCATCACCGCACTCATATCGACTTCGTTGAAAGTGGTTAAAATCGCCGCCGTGTTTTGTGATTCTTTCAAT
>CAJBXX010000245.1 GCA_903959715.1 uncultured Alphaproteobacteria bacterium
ATGGCAAACCCAACGAATAAAACATCAAGGCTTGCGAAACTAAATTACTTTCATTTTCACCAAAAGCTCCGCGTTGAAATAATGTTGAAATTATCGGATAAGCCAGCACCGTTAAGGCTAGAGTGGCAGGCATCACTAAAATCAAACCCGCTTCCAATGCGACATTTTGTAATTTAATTGCCGACTCAAATTCTCCGCCTTTAATGCGCCGCGATAAATTCGGCAATAATGCAATTCCAATGGCAATTCCAATCATGGCGAGCGGAAGTTGATTAATGCGATCGGCGTAATAAAGATAAGACACCGCGCCCATAATCATGCTAGCAAAAATCGAATCAACCAACAAATTAATTTGCATGACATTGGCACCGATTATTCCCGGCAATAATTTACGAAAAAATTTGCGAATATCTTGATTAAATTTTGGTACTTTTGGATAAACCAAAAAGCCACTTTTATAAACCGCATAACCCACAAAAATAAATTGCAAAATGCCCGCCAAAAAAACGCCCCAGGACAAGGCGTAGCCATAGTTTGGAAACATTTCACCGCACAGCAAAATCATCAAAATTAAGGTCGAATTTAAAATAATTGGTGACGAAGCGGGGACGGCAAATTTGTTGATTGAATTTAGAATTCCCGAATATAAAGAAACCAAAGAAATAAAAATTAAATAAAAAATTGTAATATGCGAAAAACTAATGAGAAGGCTTGATTTTTCTGGGCTCGAAAAAAATCCCGGAAATAAAATTTTCATAAAAAACGGCATGAAAATTTGTAAAATAATTACAAAAATAAAAAGACTATAAAGCAAAATTGAAAAAATATTTGCTAAGAAAATTTTGGCTTCTTGATTTTGATGATGCGGTTTTTTATTGTCTAATTTTTCAATAAAAATCGGCACAAAAGATGAATTAAAAGCACCTTCGGCAAAAACTCGGCGAAAAAAATTTGGCAAACGAAAAGCCGCGAAGAAAGCATCGGAGAGAACACTTACGCCGACATATCGCGCGATCAAAATATCGCGAATAAAACCAAGAATTCTCGACAGTGAAATAAAAAATGAAATTGTAAAAAAAGATTTAAACATTTTAGATTAAATTTTGCCAATCATCTTCGCCAATATTTTCTGGAATTATAAAGACTGGAGCATTGATTTTATCACCAATTCTGCCAACGATTTTTGGCAAAACAGTGTTGTCGGATTGAGATTTTTGCGACTTGCCGAAAATTATCATTTTGCAATCTCCTATCGCTTTAATTTCTTTAGTAATTTCGGTGACAATATCGCCTTCGCGTATTGAAACTGTAGCATTGATTTCATTTTTTACACAAACATTATCAACAATTTTTTTCAAATATTTTTCCATTTGCGATTGTTTTTGTGAACCAATCGTTTCACTTCCAAATAATAAATTGCGATGTGAACCTTCTATCACCGCCAAAATTTGCAATTTCAAATTATTATTATTTTTTTTAATCAAATGACAAGCATAGCGAAGAGCGTTCTCCGAAGCGGTATTTGTATCGACACAGACTATAATTGTTGCCATAATTTTGATTTATTTTTTGATGAATCTAGCAAAAAAATAATTGGTTAAAAAGCCAACGAAAATTGCCAAAAAAACTGCGATTAAACCGTATAAAACTGATTGCTGGGAAGCAAAATCAGAAATTTTTGCACTTACTCCAACCTGATTTACATACACCGGAATCGATTGAAATGATAAAATCGAGCCGTTATTAATCAAATAAACTTCAATCACATAAGTTCCAAGTAAAATATTTTTGGGAAAATCAATAATCAATTTAAAAAGCGTTTCATCGAGAAAATCGATCGGCTTGGTGCTAACGGAATAAAGGTTTTTTTGCTCAAGAAGATCGGTAAATTTAAGACGAAATTCATTAATTTTTGAAGGCGCTAAATTATCTTGAATTTCAAATTTTATATTATTCTTGCCGAGCTCATATTCATTGAGGTCTTGTTGAATCATTTCGCCATCATTATAAGTGGAAAATAACGAATAAAATCCGTAAGAATTTTTAAATTTTATGCGTTCGCCATTAAACCAAATTCCGAGTAAATTTTCTTTTTTGCTAATTATGAAATTTTTACGCGGTCCGCGGACAGCAATCACAACATTTCCTGCGTCATTTTTAGCACCAAATAACAAAATTTCTGCACCTTTAAATTCAGTATCAACATTAATTTCATTAGTTGAAATGCCTGAAATTAGAGGTCCGGCAAAGGTTTCGCAACTAAATGATAACAAACAAAATGTATAAAAAATTTTTAGAAATTTCATTTCAAAATATCGAGTGAATAAATATTGCTTGGTTGCGAAAATAATTGAAACATCATTTTAAAACATATCAATAAAAGTAGAATCGCTAAAAAAGTGCGAGTGGCGTTGGCATCAACTTTATAAGCGGCTCGAGAACCAAATTGAGCCCCGATGGCAGAACTTAAAATCATCAAAATTCCCAAAACTAAATCGACATTATTTCCCGTAACGGCTTGTAAAAAAGTGGCGTTGCTGGCGATAAAAACGATTTGAAATAATGAGGTGCCAACGACCAAACTCGATGGCATTCTTAAAATATAAAGCATGGCTGGAATCATGAGAAATCCACCGCCAACACCCATTAATGAAACCAAAATTCCGATGCCAAAACTCAAAGTTATTGGCACTAAAATACTTACATAAATTTCGGAGCGCGAGAAATAAGTTTTAAAAGGTAAATTATCAATTTTTTTGAGTAACCATTTAAATTTTACCTCCTCTTCATTGCGATGATGCCAATCCATGCCGAATTTTTTATCGATAAAATTTCTAAAACTATCGGAAAGCATCATGATGCTGATTGAGCCAAGAAACAGCACATAAGTAATGGCGATGACCAAATCAATTTGCCCGGCATTTTTTAAAATACTGAAAATTGAAACGCCGATCGACGAGCCGATAATGCCACCGAGCACCAAAAAAAGCCCCATTTTAATATCGACATTGCCTTTTTTAAAATGGGCGAGAAGACCAGAAATTGACGCCGCAATAATTTGATTAGTTGAAGTCGAAACCGCGACAGGAGAAGGGACGCCGATGAAAATTAAAAAAGGCGTTGCCAAAAAACCGCCACCAATTCCAAACATGCCGGCTAAAAATCCAGTCAACAATCCGAGGGCTAAAATTAAAAAAATATTGACGGGAATTTCGGCGATTGGAAGATAAATTTGCATTAAAATTATTTAATCGATAATTAAGATTTTATTATTTTGTAAAAGAATATTTTCACTTGATAAATCAATTTTGTGTGAAATATTTTTTTCGTTTTCAACCTCATCGAACTTAAGTAGGGCAAGACCTCTGAGCGTTTCGCCATCAAAAATTGATGATAAAACTATGCCACAATCTTTGCCATCTTTTAATAGTTCATGATTTTTAATATTAGCCATTTTTAAGCTATCGCCATCGAATTGTAAAGAAGATAAATCATTTTTTTCCTCAATAACTTTTCTTAAATCTTCATCAACTTCTTTAACCTCAAATAAAAATATTTTTTTTCGCAATTGCCCGCGATAATGATTGCGAGCCGTTGCTTCTTGACCGACATAGCATCCTTTTTGATAAGAAATTGCGTTAAAATTATCAAAACCAAATTCAAAAATATAAGATTTATCTTTGGTTAAATCATAATAGCCTTCGGGGATTTTAAAATTAATGCGTTTTTGGTGATAAAAAATTAAATTTTGAGTTTCATAATTTTTTAAATCTGCTTGATTAATATATGATCTAAAACCAAAATCTTTGGCTCTGGCATCAATAAATCCAAGGCTTTGCGTATTAAAAATAACAAATAAATTTTGATTTTTTGTGATTTCAATTTGCGAACGCAATTTATAAAGATTAAGTTTTTTTATTATTTCATCGGCTTCAAAAATATGGCAATCTAAAATATATTTTTCGTCAATTTCGTGAATAAAAAAATCGCCAAAAAAACGCCCTGCCCCGTTCAAAAAAGCCGAGTAAATCATATTTTGAGAAGTTGCTAGTTTTATATCGTTAGTGATTAATCCTTGCAAAAATTCTTGACGATCTTGCCCTGAAATTTCAATGATTGCGCGGTCTTTTAACAAAAACATCATAATTTTTTATTAAATTTATTTTTTAGTTAATTTAAAAGATAAAAAATAAAAATCAAAATTTATGTTGAAAATAAAATTTTTTTGAATTTTAGTTGCAAAATCTTTTAATAAAATCAATGCTTAATAAAATTTTTTAATCACATTTTTTAAAACCAATCAAAGATTTTTTAAAGAAAATGTTAAAATCATTGTTAAAAATTTCATTTTTATTAATTTTATTCATAACCTCTTCGTGCTTACTGGTTGAACCAATGCCGGCAGATTGGAATTGGGGAATGAAACCGCGTCCTTTAACGGGGGTTAAAAATTTTCCTTCGGCAAAAACCGAATATGGCAAGGGCTTTCGCGATGGCTGTTCTTCGGCGATGAGCTCGGTTACAAAAGGCTTAACTTCCGATTTAGATCCGCGTTTTGATTTTCGTCGCATGAAAAAATCATCAGATTACGGGCTCGGCTGGTTTGATGGCCTTGAGCAATGCACTTATATCATGGATTGGGATGTTCCTTAAAAAAATATGACAAAAAATAAATTTTTAAACATTGTTATAATAATTTTACTTTTGAATTCATGTCGTGGCGTTGATAATATGGGATTTTATCAACCAATCACCATGGATTTAAAAGTCCCCGATGGTCCGCCCGAATTCAAAGCCGGCTGGCATGCGGGTTGTAAGAGCGCGCTGGCTAATCGTGGCTTTCAAAACTCTTTCGTTTATCAAGAAAAACAAGGGCCCGATTATGGTTCGGGCGTTTATCAACATGATCCTTATTTTCAAACTGGTTGGCGAACGGCTTTTTTTGCTTGCGTTTCTTATATTTCAGGCTTCGTTAGTATGCCTTCAATGCAACATGGACCTTTATCAAAATGATTTATAACTCAATAAAATTTTTAAACATAATTTTTCTAATTTTTCTCTTAAATGCTTGCACCTCTAAGGTTCAAAAATTTTTGCCCGCCCTCGCCGATCGCCAAATGCAAGATGAAACTGAAAAAACCACCGAAGAATATCGAGCTGGCTGGAAAGATGGTTGCGAGACCGGCATTTCGAGTGGCTCCAATACTTTTTACAAAATGTTTTATCGCAATAATAAAATTGATGGTTATCGCATGTCGTCATCGCCCGAATATCGCGATGCATGGGATAGCTCTTTTTGGTATTGTTATCGTGCAACTTATATTCGCCAAAAATCATCGGTTTGGAGTTCAATCATGAAAGGATTTCGTTAATGAAAAAAATTTTAATTCTTACTTCATTAATTTTTTTATTAAACTCTTGTCGCTGGCTTTCAGATGCTGGCAGGCCATTTTATTCAATGACCAACTTTAAAGTTCCGCCGGGAACGCCATCATTTCAACAAGGTTATAAGGATGGCTGTGAAACCATTTCATACGCTCGCGGTAATCCATTTTATAAAACTCGTTACAAAGGTTATCGCTACGACCCCAAAATGATTGGCAATTCCGAATATCGCTTCGGGCATTCGCGCGGCATTTCTTTTTGTTTTATGCAAATAATTGCACAACCACAATCTTCATTTGATAATTATCTTAATTATTACGATCCAACCATGATGGCTCAAGATTATAACACCGTCGGTGATGGCTTCCTTGATGGCGGAGTTTTTAGTTGGAGCGCCACCAATGCCGGCGGTGGCTTGAATGGCATTTTCGATGTTTATCAAAAAGGCGGTTCGGGAACAACCGGTGGCGTTTTTGATTCGAATCCGCTGTGGGCAGGCGGTTCGGTCGGGCAATTTTTTGGTCAATCTTATAATGGTTCTTATTATGGAAATTAAAAAATTCACCTCGATAATTTTATTATTTTTTTCTCTAAATTCATGTTCAAAATATTGGTATAAACCAATGGGTTTTATTTTTCGCCACGCTCCAAAAGAAGGTTCTCCAGGATTTCGCTTAGGTTGGATGCATGGTTGTGAATCGGGACTCGGGACGCAATTCGGCGGAGCGATTTATCAAAGTTTTTATAGTTGGAAACGCGATGCCGATATCGCTTCTTCCAATCCAGATTACAAAAAAATTAAAGATCGTTATAAAAAAGAATTAAGGGATGTTAATTGGAATAATCTTCAAGACATCAAGAAAAATTTTAGCGATTATAACACGATTTTTTGGGGCGGACATTATTTTTGTCGTCAAAGCGTTTTGGGAACGCTTCAATCTGCGGGAATGGACCCTGCCTTACCCGACGAAGAACGCTTCAACCCAATGGCTCACAGCATCGGCAATGTTTTCAAAATGACTTCAAAAGGCGATACTCGAATCGGCACAGGATTGTGGTAGAAATTTAATGTATTCCTGTGGCGATACTCGAATCGGCAAATGATTGTGGCAAAAAAAATAGCCTAATAATTATTGAACGATAAATTTTGTCATTTAGTTTAAAAAATTATTTTTCAATTTCACAAAATAAATATTAAATCATGCCTTTAAACGATTCTGATTCAGGTTTTTTTACAACTGCGACTAATTTAGGCATAGGTGTTGGCTTAGTTGGTGGTGCTGTTATTGGTATAACAATAGTTGCTCCAATTGCAGTGCCCGTTGTTGCCGGTGCGATTGGAGTTGCCGGGGTTGGCTTGGCATCCACCGCAATTTCAGCTGGATTTGTTGGCACTTCTGCATTACTCGGAGCAGCTTTTTTAGGTCTCACCACACATTTTGCTGAAAAAATTTGTCAACCAGAAGTTACATCGAATCAATCATCAACAAAATCAAGAGGATCTAACTCCCTGGAAAGATTCCCTGGCGGAGATGGAGGCAAATATAGGCGCGGAGTGACGGAACCCGCGGACAGAACTGGAGACGAAGCTGGAAGAGGAGCTTGGGGCGAAGCTGGAGACGAAGCTGGAAGAGGAGCTTGGGGCGGAAGCTGGGGCGAAGGTCGACGCGGAGTGGCGGCAATCTTGACCAGACCTGGAGCTGAAGGCGGAGCTGAACGAAGAGCGACAGAAATCGCGGGCGGAGCTGGACCCAAAACGATTGAGGTAAATGAGACACTCTTTAATAGAGTTAAAGATGGAAGCTGGGGCGGAGCTGGAAGCTGGGGCCGAGGTAGCAATTTCACTAATAATTCACCAGCGGTAATGGAATTATCAGGTATATCACTAAATAATGAAAGCAAAGGCTGGGGCAGATCTTGGGGCGGAAGCGATGCTGAAAGCTTGAGCGAATCTGAATCTGAAGGCTGGAGCAGAAGCTGGGGCGAAGGCGGAGCTGGACGCGAAGCTGGAGGCGGAGGTGGACTCAGAGCGGAGGCACTCGCGCGCGGAGCTGGAGGCGGAGCTGGGGGCCGAGCTTGGGGCGGAGATGGAGGCGAAGCTGGATACGAATCTGAAGGCGAAGGCTGGGGCGGAGCTCGACGCGGAGTGGCGGCACCCGCGGA
>CAJBXX010000246.1 GCA_903959715.1 uncultured Alphaproteobacteria bacterium
CAATATTCGATACGAATATTCATGCCTTCGGTTAAGAAGGGGAAAGCTTCGCCGACAATGTTTTTGCTAAAATTAAAAGATTCAAAACTCTCCATATCCATGGCGACGATTTCTTCTTGATCAAAATATTGAAATTGCATGTTTTTTTGTTCAACAAAAGCCACTTCAACATCTTCGCTCGAGGCAAAGCGGGTGTTGGTTTTGTTGCCAGTAACAATATTTTTCATTTCAACTTGAATATAAGCGCCACCTTTTCCCGGCTTCACATGTTCGCGTTTGATAACTTTCCACAATTGATTTTGGAATTCTATAACATTGCCGATACGGATTGAATTTGCGTTTGTTTTCATAATATTTTTAATAAAAAAGGTTAGAATTTGTTGTAAAATTATATTTTAAATTTAGCGAAATTTTACTAAATTTATTTTTTATACCGGCGGAATCTTCACTTCGATAAGCTTTTCCCGTATCAAGATATTGTTTAATGGTGTAGCCACGATTTTCGGGGTAATAAACGAATTCATAACCCAATCCTAAATAAATATTTTCTTTAACTTTACCAAAAATATTTGCCCCAAGATTATAATATTTGCCATTTGTAAAATATTCATTAAATTTTATATTTCTTTGGTGGTGAATATCTTCATCTTCCGCCGAAACTAAATTACTATAATTGCCAAATATATTGGCATAGATTTTTTTATCAAACAATTCTTTTTGATATTCTAAACCGATATAAGGAGTTTGAAAGGTTTGTTCGTAAGTAATACCAACTTCGTCGTCGCTAAAAGTCCCGATATCGGTTCTAAAAGAAATCATTTCTCCGGTTTCCTCGTCGGTGTCTGAATAAATTTTAGAACCGCCATAATCGCTCCATTTAAAATGATCATGTTTATAACCGAAATTAAATTTTAACTCATCTTTGTAAAAACTATAAGTGCCGGCAATATCAAATTGTTGTGCCTTTTTTATTTTTACATTAGAAATTGAACGATGAGTCCAATTATCGTGATTTAAATTGCCATCATAACCATCGCCATCCCAATCGTAATCAACCAATTTGCCATCGCCTTGATTAATGGCATTGGAAAATTTAATACGAGCTCCGAAACCGTTAGAAAATTGCGAATCGAGACCCAAAGAAAGCATTTGTAAATTTTTTATATCCCACTCTAAATGACTTAATTTTTTAGCTCCTTCATAAACAATTTCATCAGCTTTGCCACTAACTTTATCAAGAGAAATTGTCAAAGAATGTTTAAAAATTTCATCATTATTTTTGGTTATAGATTTGTCTTTTACTTCATTTTTTTCAGAAATTTTTGCTGATTTTTTTTGAGATGATTTATTTCGTGAAAATACTTGTTTTTCTTGAGCGTAAAGCTCAGGCGAAGATAATAAAAAAAGGCAAAAAAATACACCAAAAAAACTTTTAAAATTTTTCATAAATTTAAATAATTAATCAGAATTTAAAATATTTAAATGGTGAAAATTGGGGGGTTTTTTTGGTGAAGTTTTTTTGGTAAAATTTAGTTCAAATTTTTAACAATTTCTTCGACGACTTTTTTGGCGTCGCCAAAAATCATCATGGTATTTTCATTGTAAAATAATTCATTTTCAACTCCGGCATAGCCCGGCGCCATTGAGCGTTTTATGAAGAAAACGGTTTTGGCATTGCCAACATCGAGAATCGGCATGCCATAAATCGGGCTGGTTTTGTCAGTTTTAGCGGAAGGGTTGGTGACATCATTGGCACCAATGACGAAAGCGACATCGGTATTTCTAAATTCAGAATTTATTTCATCAAGTTCAAAAACTTTTTCGTAATCGATATTGGCTTCGGCAAGTAACACATTCATGTGTCCAGGCATTCTGCCGGCGACGGGATGAATGGCAAATTTAACGGTGGCGCCAGCTTTTTCTAGAAGATGAGTCATTTCTGAAACGGCGTGTTGAGCGCCCGCAACCGCCATTCCATAGCCGGGAACGATAATTACCGAAGAAGCGCCTTTGATAATTTGAGAAGCGTCTTCGGCGTTGGCGATTTTAATTGGTCTTTGCTCTTTGGCTTCAATATTTTGAGCGATTTCGTTAATATTAAAACCCGAAAACATCACATTGAAAATTGAACGATTCATCGCTTTGCACATAATATAACTTAGGATGGCACCGCTAGATCCAACAAGTGCGCCGGTAATGATTAAAAGTGGATTATTGAGCGTAAAACCGATGCCGGTGGCGGCCCAACCCGAATAAGAATTTAGCATCGAAACCACGACTGGCATGTCGGCACCGCCGACGGGGGCGATTAAAATTATGCCGACAAAAAATGAAAGTAAGGTGAGAGCGATGAATAAAAATTTTGATCCGAATAAACAAAAACCTAATAACAAAATCGCTAAACTAATTGCTGTAATTTTGGAATATTTTTTAGGATTTTTTTTGAAAATTATTAATTTTGACGACATTTTGCCGTTGAGTTTTAAGTAGGCGATAATTGAGCCCGTAAATGTAATAGCACCAATTAAAACTCCTAAACCCATTTCAATGCGACTCGCTAATTTTATTTTTTCATCTTCTAAAATGCCAAATGAATTAGGCATCCAAAGTGCACTTGAGGCGATAAAAACTGCCGATAAGCCGACTAGAGAGTGAAAGCCCGCGACCAATTGTGGCATCGCGGTCATTTTGACTTTATTGGCAACGCTGTAACCAATTCCACCGCCAATTAAAAGTGCGAGTAAAATATAAAAAATATTGTGAACTTGTGGTAAAAAAAGTGTGGTTACGATTGCTAAGGCCATGCCTGACATGCCAAGATAATTGCCGATTCTTGAGGTTTTTGGCGAAGATAATCCGTAAAGCGATAAAATGAATAAAACCGCGGAAATTATATAAAAGAAAGTTGCGATTGATGACATAATTTAAACAATTTTTATTATAAAAATATTAATTTTACAAAGAATAATCAAAGATTTTTTTTAAGCAATTATTTAAAGAGTTTTAATTTATTTTAACAAAATTAAACGCCGGCTTTTAAACAATCATGAAGATGCAAAACGCCAATAATTTTATGATTTTCAAGCACAAAAATGCTCGTTATCGATTTTTTATTCATCAGCGTGAAGGCTTCAATCGCAAGGCTTTCTTTGACAATCGTAATTGGATTTTTAGTCATAATATTTTCGGCAATTTCAGCGAAAAAATTTTGATTCAAATGACGACGCAAATCGCCGTCGGTAATAATGCCAATCATTTTATTTTCATTATCGACAACCGCGGTGCAACCGAGATGTTTTGAAGTCATTTCGATAATCACTTCGCTCATTTTAGTGTTAAATTTAACGATAGGAATTTGCGAATCTTTACGCATAAATTCAAAAACTTTTAAGAATGCCGAGCCCAATTTTCCGCCGGGATGAAAAGTTCCAAAATTTTCAGAATTAAAACCGCGCGCCTCGATTAAGCTTACAGCCAAGCAATCTCCTAACGCAAGCATCATCGTCGTTGAAGTGGTTGGCGCGTTGACATTATTGGCTTCTTTGACAGCGGGAATGACCAACGGAATTGTGCTGGCGTTGGCAAGTTCGGAATCTTGTTTACGAACAATCCCGACGATTGGAATTTCGAATCTTTTACAATAATAAATTATGTCGCGAAGTTCTTTGGTTTCGCCCGAATTGGAAAGTAAAATCACCACATCTTGTGAAGTTATCATGCCCAAATCGCCGTGACTAGCCTCGGCGGGGTGAATAAAAAACGCCGGAGTGCCGGTCGAGGCGAGGGTGGCGGAAATTTTATTGGCAATATGTCCAGATTTTCCCATGCCACTTATGATTACTCGACCCTTGCAGTTCAAGATTAAATCGACGGTTTTGACATATTTTTCATCAAAAAAATCGATAAGCGATTTTAAACCTTCAATTTCGGTTTCAATAGTTTTAATCGCAGAATTAATATGCGAATTTTTATGTTGCATAATTTTTTAAAAAAAGTTTTTATTGGCAAAATTTTTAATTTAATAATTTGCATTATGAGTTTAAAAGAGCAAGAAGTTTTACAAGAATTTATCAACGCCAAGGCGATTTTAAAGGGACATTTTATTTTGTCGTCAGGTCTGCATTCTGATACTTACATGCAATGTGCACGAGTTTTGATGGAGCCCAAAAGAGCCGAAAAATTATGCCATTCTTTGGCAAAAAAAGTGCAAGAAAAACTGGGCGAAAATTTCGC
>CAJBXX010000247.1 GCA_903959715.1 uncultured Alphaproteobacteria bacterium
CTTTTTCCCCTATCTGCACCCGACTCATGCAATAATTCTCTTATTTTGCTATCCACTTTCTCTCTTAGATTTTCACCTTTTTCAATTTATTTAATTTTCCATTCAGAAAATTGTGTCTAATCTCTATTTTATCAATCATGAAATTCAGCAATTTTTGCAAATGTTAAATTAAATAATTGATTAATCTCATATTCGCATTCTTTAAATGCGGGTATGGGATTTTTCCATCTATTTTGATGAAGATTATTGCCAATAACATAAATTGCAATATCGACGATTTTCATTGATTGAAAATGTCCGCCCGAATTAATTCTCTTAACCTCGATTCTGGAGTTAAAATTCTCAACAATATTAGTAGTGTAAATATGCTTTCTTATTGGCTCGGGAAAGTCTATGAAGTTAAAATAAAGTTCTTTTTTGGCGAGTAATTTTTCAATATAAAATTGATATTTATCACGATATTCATTGCATAAATTTTCGAATCTTTTGAGTGCTGATTTTTTATCCTTATCCTTTCTTATCAAAGACAATTCCTCGTTAAAAATCTTAGCATCATTTTTGCCCATATTTCTTCTAATATTGCGTTGCATATGAATATAACAAAGTTGATGCTTTGCCCTTGGAAATAAAGCAGATATCGCCTCTTTCAAGCCAGAAAAATCATCAGAAATAATCAATGTTAATCTTTTCAATCCACGCGAAATTAGATTATTAAAAATCACGAGCCAATCTTCTTTTGACTCCGATCCAAAAAATGTATAAAAACCACATAATTCTTTTTTGCCCTTTAAATCAATCGAGATAATTGAATAGATCACCGCTTTCTTGATTTTATTCTCATCATCTTTGATTTGCGTATGATAAGCATCAATAAAAATTGCAAATATATTTTCTGTTATTTGCTTATTTTTAAATTCCTTCGCCTTTAAAAACAAATCTTCTTTGATCTCGTCAATCTCTTCGGCTGAGTAAGGCAAGTTCATTGATTTAAGTAATGCTTTTATTTTATTTGGCGAGTAACTTTGTAAAATTAAATTTAATAAAAATTCATTATAAGAATCGTCGCCTCTTTGCCAATGATTGGGCAAGACCGAAGATCGAAAATCACTATTTCTATCTCTTGGAACGAAGAGATTTAAATTGCCCAAATTACAAGCAATGTCCCTAGAATAGAAGCCGTTAGCCTTATTATCCTCAATCTGATTTCTCAAAAATATTTCTCTTTCCTTATTCATTAAACCATTTAAGAGATGACTTGCGATTGAAACAATCCCTTCTCTGGTGTCGATATTATCAATGATTGTTGCCAATTCCTCACTCAAAGGCTGTTGGCTAGTTTTTTTTGTTGTTTTGTTCATATGTTAAATTGTGTTAAACTTAAAATTAGAAAAATGATTTTTTGAGTAAAAGAATTTTTGGCCATTAAATAGCCAAAAAAATTCTTTTACAATTTAAAAAAATCACTAAATAAATTTAGGTTTCAGACACAATTTTTGATGGAGGTGTCAGTTGCAACGGATCCGATGAATGATGTAGCATCTAATATTGTTGCATTAAAAATAGCATTATCTTCGTTTGTAAGAATCTCAATAAACCTACCCTCATTACTTTCATCGAGATATTCAAGTAATCCCGTAACCATTTTAAAATTTTGATTAAAAATTAAATGCGTTGGATATCCAGCAAAATGTTTTAAATTTAAAACATCGGGAATAATGTTTTTTTTGTCTAATAGGAAAAACACCTTTTCTATAACATCATATCGGTTAGCTAATTTAAAAGACTGCATTAAATTTGGAACAACACC
>CAJBXX010000248.1 GCA_903959715.1 uncultured Alphaproteobacteria bacterium
AGCGAGAAACGGGATTAGGAGCCAAAGGCGACGCGATCCCTGGGGCAAGTCGTCTTCGAAATCAAAATAAAAAAAACCCAAACCTCATCGCGGATACGGCGATTTACTCACCCCGAGCGATTCAACTTCTCTCTAAATTTGCGCTTTCTTCCTAATTTTTGTGTGAATAAAAAATCGCTTTTGCAAAAAATTTCTAGGTTCTTCGCGTTAAAAAAATAGCCTAAACGGCTTTTTTTAGCAAATAACGGGATCAGGGTTTCTCGCGTAAAAAAAATAGCCTAAACGGCTATTTTTAGCGAGAAACGGGATTAGGAGCCAAAGGCGACGCGATCCCAGGGGCAAGTCGTCTTCGAAATCAAAATGAAATTTTGATTGAGAAAAGCGACGACGCCAAGCGAAGCAATCCCCGTCGCGAATCTTTTTTGAAAAAAAAGATGAAGCGTTTTTATTCAAAACCAATACAAAAAAACAAAAAATTCATCGCGGATACGGCGATTTACTCGCCGTGAAGCGATTCAACTGAAAGCTAAATTTGCGTTAGCAAATTTAATGCGTAGCATCATTTAATATAGACTCGAAATAACGCCTCCAATCTTAAATCAGGCGATTGAATTTGAAGGCGAGTCTGCGTAAGCCTAGTAAATCTAGGCGCGCAAAGACGAGACCTGATAAATTCGGTCGCATCATTTAAGAGTGGAGGCGTTATTAAGAAAGGCCTCGCGCCCTTCTCATCATCGCAAGATTTTTTTGCCTTTCCTCTTCTTGTTTTTGCAAAATAATTTCTTGCTCAAGTGCATCGACCACTTCATAAAATTGCTTTAAAGCAGTTTCATTATCAATAATTTTACCACTTTCTTTCGAGTGATTAAATATTTCTTCTACAATTGCAACATCTTCAAATGATGATGAGAGTAGCCTTATCAATGATTTATGTTGCGACAAATTAAAGTTTGCCACCAAAGAATTATCGCCAAATTTTAACAAAAATTTTCTTTCTTCATTTTTAAAATAATTAATTAAACGCAATTCTTCGTCACTTATTTTTAAAGTATTTTTTAAATCTTCGGAAACATTGAAATCTGATAAAATAAATTTTGAAGATACTCTTTGCGAAACAAGATTAATTAGATTTTCGGTTTCTTCGTTCAAATCTTCGGCATCAAAACAAAAAATCACAACACAATTTTTCAATTTAAATCTGTCGAGTAAATTAATTATTTTATCGGTAAAAATTTCATTGTTTAGTAATTTTTCAGCATTTTTAAAAACAACAATTGATGGCGTTTCTTCATTGATAATATTTTCAATTTTATAAAGTATGTAATATAAAATTGGCACGACAATAAAATCTTTTTCGGCATATTCGGTCAAATCAAAGCCCATAATGCGATCGGACCAATTAATTTCTCTATCGTGATCAAATATTCTTGCCAAAACAGGCTCTTCCCAAAACTTTAAAATTTCGTAAATTTTTTTAGTTTCTTCGGTGTTAAATAATTTTATTGCATCGGAAAATTTATTGCATTTTTCTATTAAAATTTTATCAACAATTTTAGTAATATTTTGCAATTCTTCTTCAGGAATTCCAGCTTTATATTTGTAAATAAATGAATAAAAAAACTCACTTAAAAATTTACGGAAATTAGGATTAATATTTAAATCTAACGGATTTATTTTTAAACATTCCTGGCTTTGCGGATCGGAATATGATAAATCATAATAAAATCCCCCCAACATATTTATAAAATTTTTTGCTTTATTATCGAAATCAAAATAAAAAATTTTACTTTTAAATCTTCGCGCTTGAGCTAAAATAAAATTTAAAAGAACGGTTTTGCCACTAGATTTTTTGCCAAGAAACATTGAGTGGCCTTGGTCGCCATCATGAAAACTAAAAAAATAAGGAGTGTTGGTTATGGTTTTAAAAGTAGCAACAGCGGGACCCCAATAATTTCCAGAAATCGAGCCCGACGCAAAACTATAAAGCGAAGAAAAGCCGGCAATTTTATAGGAATTAACAATTTTTTGACGCTTTAAAAAGCGAAAATTTGCCGGCAATTGCGACCAAAAACAATCTTCCATGAACAAATCTTCACGAACAACAATAACGCCAAGAGCTTGAAATTGTTCGCTAATTAATTTGACATCTCGATCCAATTCTTCACGAGTTTTTGATATAATCATAATCGTGGTTTGAAGCTTGCCATAATCGGTTGCAGTGCCGTCAACACTTTCAAAGAAATTGGCAATCCCGGAAATATCACGAAAAGACGCGTCTTCACTTATTCTCAAAATTTTATCTTGATATTTGAAATGAGCTAATTCGGATTCGTTATATGAAAAATCAAATGCTTGCGAGATGACAAATTCAAAAGGAAGTTGTAAAATTTTATCCAATGATTCAATGTTAATTTCTATGTATTCCTTGAGCGATAAAACGGTAGCGAAAGATAAATTATTGCCATATAAAACCTCAATTTCATTATTGCCAAATGCAATTTTATTAGCAGAAAGGTCTTCGGAAATATCAATCGCCGAAACTGGATAAAATTTTTCTTGAAGATGACAAATTTTCCCCAAAAAACGCATTTGTTCGGAATATAAAACCCCTTCCCATTCTTTAATTTCAAGGATTTTTGCTCCATAATCTGATATTGCCGATAAAATTCCCGAAGTTGCATTCGTTAAAATTTCCAATGATTTTGCAAGAAAAGATTCGTGCAATTTTCGAGTATTGTTTTTAGAAAAAGAGCCAATTAGAGATTTAAAATTTACAATTGAAGTATCAATCCCCTCAACGATCACGGTAATATAAAGCTCGTTAACATAATCATTTTGTAAATTATTAATTTCCTCCCATGTTTGATTAATTTTATTAGAAAAATAATCGGCAAATTCACCATCGGGAGAAATATTTTTTTTGCGTCTAATTGTACTAAACCACAAAGCAAAATTGGTTTGCTTAATATTGTCGCGAATAGCGTCACGAACTGCTTCGCGCAGTGGAATTAATTCGGCATAAACCGAAGTATTGCTAAATCCCGAAACGCGAATTATTTGCATCAATTCGCCATTTTTTGTTAAAATAGTTTTTGCATCATAATGAATTGAATATGGAATAAAATTTTCATCGGGATTTTGCGCTAAAATATTTTTCTTTTCATCTTTTTGAGTAAAATATTTTACACCAAATTCAAGTAGAGGTTTCATTTTTGATAATTTTTATTTATTAAAAATAGTTTTTTAATAAGTTTTACTTATAAAATATTTTATCTTTTTTCAATCGAAATAAAATCGCGTTTAGTGCTTCCCGTGTATAATTGACGCGGTCTGCCAATTTTAAAAGCTGGATCTTCAATCATTTCTTTCCATTGCGAAATCCAACCTGCCGAACGGGCAATTGCAAAAATCACCGTGAATAAATTACTTGGAATTCCCAGAGCTTTGTAAATAATTCCCGAATAAAAATCGACATTTGGAAAGAGTTTTCGCGATACAAAATATTCGTCATTTAAGGCGATTTTTTCAAGTTCAATCGCAATATCAAGGAGAGGATCTTTGATGCCGAGCTCGCCAAGAACCTCATCGCACGCCTTTTTCAAAACCGAAGCCCGCGGATCATAATTTTTATAAACACGATGCCCAAATCCCATCAAACGGAATGGATCATTTTTATCTTTGGCGCGTTTAATAAATTCAGGAATTCTTTCAAGCGTTCTAATTTCTTGAAGCATTTCGATCACCTCTTCATTGGCTCCGCCGTGAGCTGGACCCCAAAGCGAAGAAATGCCGGCACCAATGCAAGCAAAAGGATTGGCGCCCGACGAACCCGCCAAACGCACGGTTGAAGTTGAGGCATTTTGCTCGTGATCGGCGTGCAAAACGAAAATCATTTCCATGGCCTTAACAATCGTTGGGCTTACCTTGTAATTTTCCGTTGGCTTTTCAAACAACATTTGCAAAAAATTTTCCGCAAAACCGAGATCGTGCTTTGGATAAATAATCGGCTCCCCGATTGAATATTTGTAAGCCATTCCCGCTAAAGTTGGCATTTTGGCGATGATTTTATAAACGACATCGAGACGACCTTCGGGACTTGTCAAATCCATGGTTTCGTGATAAAAAGCCGACAAAGAAGCCACCGCTCCGACCATAATCGCCATCGGATGAGCCTTACGCGGAAAGCCTCGAAGCAAAATATTGATTTGGTCATGAACCAACATATTGCTCTTAATATTTTTAGTAAAATCTTGATATTGTTTTTGATTCGGCAATTCGTGATTTAGCAACAAATATGCCACCTCTAAATATTCGGTTTTCTTTGCCAAATCTTCAATCGAATAACCACCGTGAGTTAACACACCCTTATCGCCATCAATGTAAGTAATTTTTGATTCGCATGATGCAGTTGATAAAAATCCAGGGTCATAAGTGAACATTCCGCATTCTTTGTAAAGCGTTGAAATGTCGATAACATCTTGCCCAATCGAGGCTTTTTTAATTGGAAGATTTATCTCTTTGCCATTTGGTAGAGTAAGCTTGGCGAAATCTGGCATAATAATTTTAAATTTGAAATTTGAGGTATTTTATAATACAAAATAAAACTAAATTTCATCACTTGCAACAACTCGTTAAGAAATTTTGAAAATTAATTTTACTAACAAAGTTAATTTAATTTTTTTCGTAGAATTATAACAACAATTCTTTAAAATTATAAAAAAATATTGAAGAGAAAATTACTTTAATAAAAAATCTAACAACAAATTTAATGAATGAAAATTTGAATTTATCCAATATTTTACCAATAAAAAATAAACCAATTTCGGCAACAAAAATCGTGGTGGCGATGTCGGGAGGCGTTGATTCATCTGTGGTGGCGTGCATGTTGCACGAGGCGGGTTATCAAGTAATCGGCATCACTTTGCAACTTTACGATATGGGTGAGGCCTTGAAAAAAAAGAATGCGTGCTGTGCCGGTGTCGATATTTACGATGCCAAAAAAGTTGCCGAAAAATTTGGTTTTCCGCATTATGTTTTGAATTATCAAAATGCCTTTCAAGAGGCGGTAATTGATGATTTCGCCGATTCATATTTGCGTGGCGAAACGCCGATTCCTTGCGTAAAATGCAACCAAACCGTCAAATTTGGTGATTTATTGCAAGTGGCACGCGACCTTGGTGCAGATGGCATGGCGACGGGTCATTATGTGCAAAAAATTGTTAATTGCGACGGTAAATCCGAACTCCACAAAGCCGTTGATAATGGTAAGGATCAAAGTTATTTTTTATTTGCCACCACGCAAGAACAACTTGATTTTTTACATTTTCCGCTCGGCGGATTTGCCAAGGAACACACCAGAAAATTGGCGGAGAAATTTGGGCTCGAAGTCGCCAATAAACCCGATTCGCAAGATATTTGTTTCGTGCCCAATGGCGATTATGCTTCGGTAATAAAAAAGCACCGTCCCAACGCTTTCAAGGCGGGCGAGCTTATTCACATCGAGACTAAAAAAGTTTTAGGAACGCATGAAGGCATTATAAACTTTACTTTAGGGCAACGCCGTGGACTAGGAATCGCCTACCCTCACCCGCTTTATGTCATTAAAATCGATCCGCAAAATAATCAAGTTTTTGTCGGCGAAGAGCATTTTTTAGATCAACAAATTTTTACGATTCGCGATTGCAATTGGCTTATCGATTTACCCAAAATTGGCGAAAAATTTGAAGCCGAAATTCGCATTCGTTCAAGTGCCAAAGAACATCCGGCAATAATTGAAATTTTGCAAAAAAATCGCGCCAAAATTACCATGAAATCGATGACGCGCGCCATCACGCCAGGGCAAGCGGGAGTAATTTATTTCAACGATCGCGTGGCAGGTGGCGGATGGATTGAGAAGATGGATTAAAAAAATTTAACACTTAAAAACAAACCCCAAAATTATGCAAAAAGATTTTGAAAAATGGAATCAATTAAAACAAAAAATCGATTCAACCAATAAACAAATTATTTATAAAGATAGAGATGTTTGGTGGTGCAGTATCGGCATTAATATTGGACATGAAGAAAATGGAAAAAATGATTTTTTTACGCGACCAATTTTGATTTTACGAAAATTTAATAAACAAATATTTCTTGGAGTGCCTCTTACAACTAAATGCAAAGAAAATAAATTTTATTTTAGAATTAATTTTAAAGATAAAGAGCAATCCGCGATGCTTTCGCAAATTAGAGTTTTTGAAAGTAAAAGATTGAGAAAAAGAATGGGAGAGCTTCCAAATAATCAATTTATAGCGATTAAAAACGCCATTTCTGAAATTGTGATTTTTGGGAAATAATTTTGTGAATTTTTATTTAGTCAGCTCTTCATAATTTCATTTTACAATTAGATTATGAAGAGCTTCGGTGGCTAGTGCCAATTTGTGTGAGTAAATTTAGCTAATTATTTTTTTTTGTCAAACAATTTTTTTTATATATTGCTAACCTAGAGAAATTATCAAAACCAATAATTATGGCGAAATTTGCCTTGGAAATTTTAATCAAGACCACGACAAAGGCTGGATTTACAGCGATTTCTACGGTTTACGAAAAAAATAAATTTTGATTTTAAAATTAAAACTAAATTTGTAAAATTATAATCGATAAAACGCTTAAACCTAAAATTTAAACCAAAAAATTTATGAAAAACCCAAAAATAAATTATATTTCGCAAATTAAAAAAATCTTAATTGATGCCAGAAAAAAATCTTATATAGCTATAAATAATTCAATGATTGAAGCCTATTGGCTAATAGGTAAAAAAATTGTCGAAGAAGAGCAAAATGGCAATGATAGAGCAAATTATGGTGAGGAATTATTAAAAAATCTTTCCACAGAATTAACAAAAGAATTTGGTAAAGGTTTTTCGATTACCAATCTACAAAATTTTAGAAAATTTTATGTAATTTATAATGATTGGCAAATAGATTCAAATAGTGAAAATTCGGAATTTCCAATTCAACAGACATTGTCTGCTAAATTAAGTTGGTCGCATTACGAAAGGCTCATAAGAGTTGAAAATAAAGAGGCAAGAGCTTATTATTTAACAAATTCAATTGAACAAAATTGGTCAGTTAGAACGCTGGATAGAAATATCTCAACCCTTTAT
>CAJBXX010000249.1 GCA_903959715.1 uncultured Alphaproteobacteria bacterium
ATTATGGGTTCATGCCGTAAGTGTCGGCGAATCAAATTCGGCATGGATTTTAATCGAAAATTTATTAAAATTTTCAACCAATATTAAAATTCTTTTCACCTCAACTTCAACTACTTCGGCACAAATTATTGAACAAAAAATTTTACAAAATGAATTATTTAAAAATCGCGTAATTCATCAATTTTTGCCGGTCGATAGTTATTTTATTGTGCAAAAATTTCTTCATCATTGGAAGCCGAGAGCCTGCATTTTTGTAGAGTCGGAAATCTGGCCTAATTTTATTTTTTGTGCTCAAAAAAAAGGCATTTTGAGTTTTTTAATTAACGCGCGAATTTCGCAAAAAACCGCTTCGAAATGGCTTTTTTTAAAAAAATTAGGTTTTAATGTTTTTGATTATTTTTCCACAATTTTTGCTCAAAGTTTTCAAGATAAAAATCTTTTACAAATTCTTACAAAAAATATTATTTTTTACGAAGGAAACTTAAAATCTCAAAATCCCAAACTTGAAGTTGGCGAACAAAAATTACAAGAATTAAAAACACAAATTGCTAATCGCAAAATATGGCTCTGCGCCTCTACTCACAAGGGTGAAGAGGAGTTAATTTTACAAACTCATCAACGCTTAAAAAAACAATTTTCTGATTTATTAACAATCATAGTTTTGCGTCATCCACACAGAGCTGAAGAGGTTTGTGCGCTTTTTAAAAATATCAATTTTTCACAAAGAAGCAAAAATCAAACCATTTCCGATGCTACAGAAATCTATCTTGTCGATAGTTTGGGTGAACTTGGAATTTTTTATTCTTTGACAAATTTTGCTTTTATTGGCGGATCGCTTTTGCCAATTGGCGGTCATAATCCGTTTGAGGCGATTCAATTAAAATGTGCGGTTCTTTGCGGTTCGCATGTTTTTAATTTTGCCGAAATTTACACCGATTTACAACAAAAAAATGCTTGCGAAATTGTTAAAAATATTGATGAACTTTATGAAATTGTGCAAGAATTTTTACAAAATCCTCAAGCGATTTCACCTTACTTGCACAATGCTACACAAGCAATTACAACTTCGCGAAATACTTCACAAAAAATAATTGAAAAACTTGATTTTATTTTGGATTTAAAAAAATAAATTATACTAATTTTTTTACTATTTTGATTTATTAGAATTAATCAAAGGAGTTAAATTAGAATTAAAACTTGAAGAAGAAGGCCTTTGACTCATGGGAGCCGAAGTAGTGATTAAAAATTTGTGTTGTTGCTCTTCTATGCGCATTTGATTATAAGCTAGATTTTTTTGTTGCTCTTCTATGCGTATTTGATTACGAGCTAGAGACTGAACCCATTTAATAGCTCCCAAAACAGTGAACTGTTCTTGAATTACCGGATTTGCAATTTGTCGATAAGGTGGCAGACCTTGAGAATCATGATTCAAGACCTGATCATAATTTAAATTTTTATTTTGCGATTGATTGTTAAAATTCTGAACCCGATTAGAAACAGAATTACTCGCCAAAGCCTCTGAGTACGATCTTTTCTTGGCGTTATTTTGCATATTAATCGGTTTTTCTTCTTGTTAAATTTGCCCTAAGAGCTTGTGATAATTTTTTCTTTTTTAAATCTTTTTGCAGTGTTTTATCATTTTTTAAAATTGGCTTTGACTTAGATTTTTGTTGATTCAAAACCTCTTCTAAATTTTTAAAAATATCTTTATTATCTTGATTTTTAGACATCTTGATTAATTTCAAATTGTTTTAAATAAAGATTGGAATAAGCGCCGTTTTTTTCAAGCAATTCTTTATGCGAACCCTCCTCAACCACTCTGCCATTTGAAATCACAATAATTTTATCGCAATGAATAATTGTCGATAGACGATGAGCAATAATGATTGAAGTGCGATTTTTCATTAAAGAATTTAAAGCGTCTTTAATTAATTTTTCAGAAATTGGATCGAGAGAAGAAGTTGCTTCATCAAGAAGTAGAACAGGCGCATCATACAAAATGGCTCTTGCAATGGCAATTCTTTGGCGTTGACCACCTGATAAACGAATGCCATTTTGCCCAACTTTACTATTATATTTTTCGGGCAATTCTTGAATAAACTCATCGGCTTCCGCCATTTTGGAAGCTTTGATAATCTGCTCTTCCGTAGCATCGACCTTGCCGTAACGAATATTTTCTAAAATCGTATCATCAAAAAGCATCACCTCTTGATTGACAACCGACATTGAACCGCGTAATGATTTTAAAGTTAAGTCGGAAATGTTGTGTCCGTCAAGCTTTATCGCCCCAGAACTTGGATCGTAAAAACGCAAAATCATACTCATAATCGTCGATTTTCCTCCGCCCGAATGACCTACTAACGCAACGGATTGACCCGCTTTCACTTTAAAATTAATATTATCCAAAGTCTTTTTATTTTCATCATAAGAAAATTCTACATTTTCAAACTCAATTTCACCCTTGGTTTCTTTAAGATCGATGGCATTTGGCTTGTCAAAAATTTTTGGCTTTTCATCGAGTAAAGCGTAAAGCCTTGAAGCCGAAGCCAATCCCATTTGAACGCTGGAATTCATTCCCGATACGGCTTTAAGTGGGCGATACGCCATCATCATGGCGGCAAAGAAAGAGAAAAAAGCCCCCGGAGTTGTGTTGCCAGAAATGACTTGGTGACCGCCATACCAAATCACCGCAGCGACCCCAAAGCCCGCCAGACTTTCAACGAAAGGTGAAGAAATTAATGAGATTCGCGATAATTTTTTACCCATTTTGTAAATTGAATCGACGATTAAAGACATTCTTTTAACTTCAAATTCTTCGCAATGATAAGCCTTGACGAGCTTAGAATATTGCAAAGTATCGCTCATTTGTGAATTAAATTTTCCGGCCATTTCTTGATTTTTAAATGACAAATTTCTTAATTTTCTGCCCAATTTATAAATCGGATAAACCGCCAATGGAAAACCAATGAAAGCCACTAAAGACAATTCCAAACTTTGATTGAACATTACCACCACCAAGGCAATAATCGTAAAAAGTTGCTTAACAAAGCCATTGAGACTAATGCTGATGAGACTAACAACGGCACCGATTTCGCCAATAATGCTGGCAATCATATCGCCCGAAGATTTACTGTGAAGCTTAGAAATATCTGAGGTGATGAAATGTCGATAAAGACGAATACGCATTTCCGAAGTGATGCGTAAACTCAAATAATTCATTGTTAAAAGTTGAAAATAAGTGGCAAAACCTTTGACAAAAGTAACAATTAAAACAACAATTGGAATATAAATTAAAGCGTGATAATCTTTTTCGACAAAAACCGAATCGAGCGCGGGCTTAATCAGCCAGGCATGAAACGATGTGGTGCCAGCAATAACAAGCATCAACACTAGCGAGATTGATAAAATTTTCCAATGCGGAATAATATATTCGCGTGAAATTCTTTTAATTAAGTAAGTGGTGCTGTTGTAGTTAATATCCATAAAATTTAATTCAAATTTAAATTTATTTTTTATAAACTAAAATTCTAAAAGAACTAATTATTAATTGCAAAATGTTAAATATTTTTCAAATTTTTCGTGAAGAATTTTCCAAGGTAATTCACAAAATCGCTCAAGAAAAAAATATAGTAATCACCGAAAATGATTTAAAAAATTTCACGGTTGAACCTTCAAAAGAAAGGCTCCACGGCGATTTAGCTTGCAATATCGCCATGATTTTATGCAAAAAATTTCAAAGCAATCCCAATCAACTTGCCAAATTAATTATCGAAAACTTTTCCAATGAAAATGTTGAAAAAATTGAAATTGCCGGAGCTGGATTTATCAATATTTTTTTAAAAAATAATATTTATTATGAAATATTAAAAAGTATAAATTCTTGCGAGGAAATAAATTTTCCAAATATTGGTAATAATTTAAAAATAAATCTAGAATATGCCTCGCCGAACCCTACGGGTCCAATTCATGTCGGGCATACTCGCGGTGCAATTTATGGCGATGTTTTGGCAAAATTATTACAAAAAGTTGGTTACGATGTTTTGAAAGAATATTATATTAATGATGCTGGCGGACAAATTATAACGCTTTTAAAATCGGCTTACTTACGCTATTTGCAAAGCTTGGGGCACTCTGTTGATTTCCCCGAAGGATTTTATCCCGGAGAATATTTAATTGAGATTGGCGAAAAATTAAAACAACAATTTCAAGAAAGTTTAGTCGGTAAATCGCACGCCGAATATTTACCAAAAATTCGCGATTTTGTAATTAACGAAATGCTGGAAATGATTAAAAGCGATTTACTCGCTCTAGGCATAAAGCATGATAGTTATTTTTCAGAAAAAACTAATTTGCACGATAAAAATAAAATCGAAGAAACCATTAAAATTTTAGAACAACAAGATTTAATTTATGTTGGAAAGCTAGAAGCCCCAAAAACCGAAAAAGGCGTTGGAGCCTTGCCGGAAGGCTATGACGACCAAGACCAAACTTTATTTCGTTCAACAAAATTTGGCGATGATCAAGATCGCGTCGTTAAAAAATCCGACGGCACTCCAACATATTTTGGAGCCGACTTGGCTTATATTCGAAGCAAATTTGAACGAGGTGCCAAAATTTTCATTATGCCTCTCGGCTTCGACCACGCGGGCTATGTCAAGCGGTTGACTTCGGCAACTTCGGCATTAACCAACAACCAAGCTCAATTAAAAATAATTTTGTGCCAAATGGTTAAATTTGTTAAAAATGGCGAGCCTTTAAAAATGTCAAAAAGAGCCGGCAATTTCATCACCGCTCGCGAAGTAATTGATGAAGTTGGTGCCGATGTTTTGCGATTCATCATGCTCACCCGTAAGAATGATGCCCCTTTCGATTTCGATTTAAATAAAGTAATCGAGCAATCGAAAGACAATCCAATTTTTTATGTGCAATATGCCCACACTAGATGCTGTTCGGTTCTTAGAAATTTAAAAAATGAACATCTCGATCTTTACAACAAAATTTTTGATGAAAAAAATCAAATTAAACCAATTGCTAATTTTGATTTTTTAAATAATTTACAAGATGAAAGTGAAATTGCTTTGATTAAAAAATTGGCGAGCTTTACTCGTTCAATTGAAATGGCGGTTGTAAATTTTGAACCTCATCGCTTGGCTTTTTATTTACAAGAATTGAGCGCCGAATTTCATGGTTTATGGAATAAAGGCGTTGAGAATCAAAATTTAAAATTTATTTTAAAAGATAATTTTGAAACCAGTTTCGCTAGAATTTATTTGATTTTAGCTTTGAAAAAAATTATTGCTCAATGCCTTGACATATTCAATATCAAGGCTTTAGAAGAAATGCGTTAATTTAATAATTTAAACAAAAAATGGAAGATTTTGGATATAAAAAAACTAACGAACCAGAAAAAAAACCGCTTTTGATGAAAAAGATTTTTTTAATTTCTGCCACTCTTTTATCGCTTTCGGCGTTTACTTACATAACCATAAATGCCTATTATTTCATCAATAAAAATGACAGTAAAAAAGAAATTGAAACTATTAAAGGTCCAGATTTCGATGTCAAAGTTTACGAGGGCGGAGAGTATGAAAATAAAGAAAATAAAATTGTCGATCGCTCAATTTACGACGATATTTTTGGCAATCGCAAAGATATTTTAAAAGAAGAAATTAAAATCAATAAAAACCAAGAGCCCGCCTATCCATCCGAGTCTTCAAAAAATTCTAATAATCAAAAAATAATTAAAGAAAATCTTGATGACACAGAAAATTTAATCAAAAAAATTGAAGATTTATCGAATCAAGAAATTGAAAAATTACCAATCGCCAAAGACAATATTAAGCCAACAAAACCAATCGAAAACTCCATTTCTTCTTCTAGCCAAGAACCCGCCAAGATTCAGCCTAAACCTCGTAAAAGAAACGCCATTCGCGTTCAAATTTCAGCAATGTCTTCAAAAGAAAATTGCGAAGAGCATTGGAAAAAATTGAGCCGACTTTATCCCGAAGTTTTTAGTGGCACCAAATATTTTATCGAAGAAGTTGATTTGGGTCGTCGTGGTATTTTCTTTCGCTTACAAATCGGTGAATTTTTTAATCAAGTTGATGCCGAAGAATTTTGTTCTCGCTTCGTTTCTCAGGCTCAAAAGACTAGATCCGATTGCATTGTGGTTGAGTAATTAATTAAATTTGTTTACGCAAATTTGGCTTTGAATTGGGTTGCCTCGAAGATTGATGAATGAATTATTTGCAATAAGTTTCTATTGAAAATAGTTTATTTACGACCACCACCTTGTCCTTCACCTTCAGCCATCGGGGGCGTTTCAATTCGAACGCCAATAGATGGAGATGGAGATGCGATCCTCCTCTCCATATAAGAGCTCGTCAAAAAAGAAGCGATCTCAGAATTTCTATTTTTTATTGCAATATCAAGCGGATAATTTCCATTGTTATCTTTATTTTGCATTATTTAATCTAATTTTTAATTTCAATAAATGCTCTTTTTCTGAGATCTTGTAGGTAATTTTTTATCGCCACTTCGATCTTGCGGTTCATGATTTGATTTTTTACAAAATCATATTCCTTGTCGCTTAAAGTTAAGTCATTTCTTTTGTCGATTAATTTAAAAATATGCCAACCATCATCGAGAAGAACTGGTTCAGAGTAGTCACCAATTTTAATTTTAGCAACGGCATGATAAATTTTTTTATTTAATTCCGAAGACCAAAACCAATTAGTATTTTGATCAAGACTAGTTGATTTTAGCAACAAAAAATTGTTAATAAAATTTTTAATATTATCTTGCGAAAGCAATTCTTCGCGAAATTTATTAATGAATTCCTGAGAATTTAAAGAACTTTCAATAACAAAATCTTGTAACAAATATTTATCATTTTGTCCTTCGATTTTCTCTTTTTCAAGCCATTCTTTTATTTCTATAATGGTTACGCTGATTGAAGGTTTAACAACCTCATCAATGATTTTTTTCCAAATTAATTGTGCTTCAATTTGTTTTTTAAAATTTTCGAAATTCCAATCATTTTTTTTAAAAAATAATTTAAATTTTTCAAGATTTTTATATTTTTTTTCCAAAAAATCTTCGATTTTTCCATTTAATTCTTCTTGCGAGATTTCTATTTTATAGAATTTAGCTTTTTGACGAATAAGCTCTTCTTCTAGCATTCTTTCGGCGATCATATTTCGCCATAAATTGCGTTGATTTTTTTTTAAAAGCTTTAATTCTGAAGTTTTTGTTAAAAACTCAAATTGCTCGTCAATTTCACTTTTAGTGATGATTTTATTATTAACAATAATTTGAGAAATTTCTTTTTTTGGAAGCGATTTTTGATTTGGCGTTATTTTATTTTGAGCCAATGAATTAAAGCTCCAAAGGCTAAAAAAAATCGCTAAAAAATAATGCATTTATTTTTTAATAATAGAATTATAAAGACCAATTCCGCGGATTAAATCGATGGCTCTAGCCAACTGATAATCTTTTTGATAAACATCAATATTTTCATCAATTATTTTTTGTTTTTCTTTGGAATTTTTTGCAGTTTTTTCAATAATATCTTGAATTTTAATTTCGATATGACCTTTCAAATCTGCCTCCGAATCGCGTTCATTGCTTTTTTGTTTTTCGATCGAAGCTTTAGCGAGCTCAATATCGGGTTCAATTCCCATAGCTTGAATAGAGCGTCCCGACGGCGTATAATAAAGTGCCGTTGTCATTTTCAAAGCACCTTGATTATCGTCAAGAGGAATTATGGTTTGAACTGAACCTTTACCAAATGATTTAGAGCCCATGATGACCGCTCTTTTATTATCTTGCAAAGCTCCGGCGACAATTTCGGAAGCTGACGCCGAACCTTCATTGATCAGCACTACGATTGGCAAATTGGCGACCAATGATTGATTATTTTCATTTTTGAACTCTTTTAAAACGCCCGCCCTACCCTTAATAGAAACAACAATCTGATCTTTATCGAGAAAACTTGAACTTACTTCAATCGCTTGATCGAGTAATCCACCGGGGTTGTTTCTAAGATCAAGAACCAATCCTTTGAGATTTTTTTCGCCAATTTGTGTTTTTATTTTTTTCAATTCAGAATTAAGATCCGATGAAGCTTTTTCAGAAAAATTAGTAATTTTTATGTAAGCAACTTCGCCAAATTTATTTGATTTTATTGGCTTAATTTTAATGATGCGACGAATAACGGTTTTTTCTAGAGGTTCTTTTTCATCTTTGCGATAAATTGTTAATTTAACTGGCGTATTTGCTTTGCCACGAATTTTTTTAACGATTTCATCGATTTTCATTGAATATGTAGATTTGCCATCGATGCGGACAATGTAATCTCCCGATCTTATATCAGCTTTGTAAGCTGGCGTATCTTCAATTGCCGAAACAACTTTTGCCACCGACATATCGGTGGTGATTTCAATGCCAACTCCACCGAACTCGCCCTTGGTATGAACGCTCATTTCTTTGAGATCTTCGGAATTTAAAAAAGAAGAATGCGGATCGAGAGAAGATAAAATTCCAGAGGCCGCCGCTTCAACTATTTGGTCTTCGGATTTTTCTTCAACATAATCTTTTTTAACATGTTCTAAAACTTTGTTTAAAAAATCATCTTGATATTTTGTTTTATTAATTGAAGGCTTTGAGGGGCTTGATTGTTGGATTTGTGCAAAAGAAATTGCCGAGAAAAATCCAACAAAAGTTGATGTAAAAACGATGGCAATAAGTTTAAAATTTTTCATATGTGGCAAATTATTTAAAAGTTTTTGGTAAATATTTTTAGCTAAATTTTAGCTAATGCCATATTCATCTTTTATAGCTTGAGTAACTTGAGCAGGTGGTTCGTCTCCATATGCCGAGTAAAGAATTTTTCCATATTTTTCAAGATGAATCACTTCGTCATTTAAGGCTTTCAAAAATAATTGAACCTTTAAACGCTCAACCAAAACATAATACCAAGCGTTTCTTCCGGCATCAACACCTCTGATCAAATAAATATATTGTGCCAAAGCTCTTTTTTGTGGATCAATAGCTTTTTTTTGCTCATTACTTTCTTTAGTTGCATTGCTACTAGATGAATCTTGTTTTTCAGTTGGATCGAGTTGCGAAGAGGAGAGAGTTGACTTTTTTTTGCCGTACTTCTCTGCAAAACTTGATGAACTAGATTCTTTATTGATATTTTGTTCTGCCATAAATCAAAAAAATAAAAGTTAAGATAATGAATTTGAGTGGTGTTTTTTGTAATCTTTAATCCACCAATCATTAATTGGTTTTTTTGGACCACAAGGACCTTCTTCATTAGAAACACAAGGGCTTTTAATGTCTACGACCTTTGTGGAGCATGACGACAATCCACATAAAAAGAATGCTAAAATTAAAAAATTTTTCATTGGTTGTTTTAAAAATTTTTTGAAATATAATTTATAAAAAGCAATTTATAATAAAATTTATTGAATTCAATCTAAATTTGATTTTTTCTTTTTGCAATTTATTTATTATTTTTTTTAACGCTAAAATGATTTCTTACAAAAAAACATTGATAATTGGGCTTGGATTAATTGGTGGCTCGATTGCAAAATCTTTTAAAAAACACAAAATCTCTCAACATATTTGGGCTTTTGACATCGATCCTGAAGCGATCGAAATGGCTAAGCAACAAAAAATTATTGAAGATATTGCAACTCTCGACGACGATTTAAATCAATTTGATTTAATTGCAATTTGTGCACCCCTAAATAAATATCAACAAATTTTTACCAAACTTAATACAAAAATCAATAATGATGTTTTAATTTTTGATATTGGCTCGATTAAAAATTTTAAATTTAAAGATATTCCACAAAATTTTGTGCCCTGCCATCCAATAGCAGGAAGCTCCGAAAGCGGATTTGAAAACTCTGACGAAGATTTATTTTTAAATAAAAAATTTTTAATTTGTCGCAACGAAAATAACTTAAAAAAATCACAAGAAATTTTTGAAATTGTTCAAAAAATAAAAGCAATTCCTGATTTTATTGAGCCAAAAAAACATGATGAGATTTACGCTTTAGTTTCTCATTTACCTCAATTTTTATCATTTTTATGTGTCGAATTTTCTTTAAAAAATATTGAAAATAATTTTTTTAAAAAGGCGTTTCGCCTCGATGAATCAAATCCCGAAATTTGGAAAGATATTTTTGATTTAAATCAAAAATATTTACAAATTTTTTATGAAGAATTTTTTGAAAATCTTGAGAATTATATTGAAAATTTAAAAAATTTTAATATTGATGAAGTGGCTTTAGATCTAGATTTGCAAAGTTTTATCGAAGATAAAATTATTTTCGATAACCCAACTCAAGAATTTTTTGAGAAAAATTTTAATATTATATTTTTTCGTTTTTTAATGATTTTAAGTTTTTTAAAAATTCATCAAATAAAATCGTTTCAAGATTATGGTGGTCAAGGTTTTAAAGACTTTATTTCAATTATAAATATTATTAATTTTGACCATTCTAAAATTAATTTTTTACTGCAAAAAAATTATACAAAAATTAGCAATTTATTTAACAATATTTCGTAAGATTTATGCAAGATAAACTCAAAGAAATCAGACCTTATCGCATGATTAATCGTCGCCAATCTAAACAAATTTTTGTTGGCAATGTTGCGATTGGAGGCGATGCCCCGATAGCCGTTCAAACCATGACCAACACCAAAACCGTTGATGTCCAAGCCACGATTCGTCAAATTAATGAATGCCACGAAGTTGGCGCCGAATTAATAAGAATTTCTGTTCCAGATCAAGAATCTTCATCGGCACTCGCCAAAATTATCCCACATTCTCCCGTGCCAATTATTGCCGATATTCACTTTCATTATCGCCGAGCCATTGAATCCGCTATTGCGGGAGCAAAATGTTTACGAATAAATCCTGGAAATATTGGTTCCGACGATAAAGTTCGCGAAGTAATAAAAGCCGCCAAAGATTATGGCTGTTCAATTCGCATCGGAGTCAATGCCGGATCGCTTGAAAATGATATTTTACAAAAACATAAAACTCCAACGCCGGAAGCTTTGGTTGAATCGGCTCAACGCCATATTAAAATTCTCGAAGATAATGATTTTTTTAATTTTAAAATTAGCGTAAAAGCTTCCGATGTTTTTTTAGCGGTGGCAAGCTACAAAGCTTTGGCG
>CAJBXX010000250.1 GCA_903959715.1 uncultured Alphaproteobacteria bacterium
CAATCCGCTCAGCACGAAGAGCCCGCACAATCTGATTATGCCTTAGCTCTTACTGCTACTAGTTTAGTAATGCTTGGAGGAGTGGGAGTATTATTATTGCCACAAGTTCGACAACCCGGAGCTCAACAACAAGAACAACCCGTAGCTCAAAATCCAAATGAAGAAGAAATGATATTAAAAGTATCTCATCTTCTTGATCCAATAAATTTATATCTTGATAAATTGCCCTTTTTTACTTTAGAAGAAATTAAACCTCTTGAGTGGAAAATCGAAGATAATAAATTTGTGCTAGAATTAGAGCATCAGCCGGAAGATTTAAAACGAGAAATACAAGAATTATTTAACAGAAATTTTGGTGAAAATATAGAATCAATTACGCAAGAAAACGAAAATAAAAGCATCATAAAATTTAATCCCGCATTTACGGCAATGGTTAAAAATTCAAACGAAATCATTCTTCAAGATCTTAATTTTATAGCATTACAATATATTAAAGATCAATTAGAATTATTATGTGCTAGAAAAAATCAAGAATTTGAAGAGAAGTATGGAGAATTCTTCATGGGATTGGATTTTATTGAGCAAAACAAAGTGATATTGATTGGTCAAAAACATTTTATAGATGCTGAGGATTCTAATTTTAAAGAATTAATGCATTTTAATTTGCTAAATAATTTTGGTTTGTTGATTTTAGATGATTCATTAAAAAATCAATTGGTATTATCAATATCAGAAAATGGAAAAATTTCTTATCATGATGATTTTTATGCCAAACAAAATCTCGAAGATGATGACCCGGAAATAGTAAAAAAATTTAACAAAAGAACTGAAGAAAGTGAATTTGAGGGGTTAAGAGATTCAATTCACAACGGCGTAAGAATTGGCGAAAGACTTTTCGACCGCACCGATCCAATAGCCGGTGAAAATAAAATCAAATTTTTTGTAAGATTTCCAGAAAAACCAAGCGATTTCGCCCTAGCTTGCACAACAACAAATAGAAGAATAGAATTTTTCGAAGCAGAAACCAATAATCAATTTGAAATTCAAGCTTTAAGACCAATTAATCGAGAGGATGCTGTAATATTATTTAATCGAATAAGAATAGCAGGACAAGGACAAGCACCAGCACCAGTTATACAAAATGGGGCTCAACTTAATCAAGCTCAAGCTCAAAATCAGCAATAATTTAAATTGGGCATAATTAAAAAAGGGATTTATTATCTCTTTTTAATTACGCTCAATTATCTAAATATATTTTTATTTCTTAGCTCTCGCAATGGCTTCGTTGATTAATTCTCTAGCTTTCGTGGCACCTTCAAAACTTTTAACCTTAACCCATTTGCCTTTTTCTAAATCTTTGTAATGCTCAAAAAAATGATTGATTTTATTGACCAAACCTTCGGGAAGCTCAGAAATATCATCGATTTTTTCATATAAAGAATTAAGTTTTTTGGCGGGAACGGCGAGGATTTTTTCATCCATACCTTTTTCATCTTCCATAATTAAAACACCTACCGGC
>CAJBXX010000251.1 GCA_903959715.1 uncultured Alphaproteobacteria bacterium
AAACTTATGATTTGGAAGTTTGGTTTCCATCGCAAAATAAATATCGTGAAATTTCAAGTTGCTCAAATTGCGGTGATTTTCAAGCGCGTCGAGCCAATATAAAATATAAAGACAAGGAAGGGAAAAACCATTTTGTTCATACTTTAAATGGTTCCTCGCTTGCGGTTGGACGTACCCTCATCGCCCTTTTAGAAAATTATCAAAACGCAGATGGATCAATTGAAATTCCGCAAATTTTGCAAGATAAAATGGGTAAAAAAATTATTAATCTCACTAAATAGTTGCTATCGCAAAACTAGAATTTTACCCGCGCCAACAAAAATTCTTGCTAAACTAATTTAGAACTATTAAAATTATCGCCCTCAAATTATTCTTTATTGAAAACAACAATTTATTTTGAAAAAAATTACATATGGCAAATACAAAATCTGCTAAAAAAGCATTTCGCTCTAGTGAGAAAAAGAATATCGTTAACACTTCTCGCATCAATCGCATCAGATCTTTCATTAAAAAAGTTGATGGTGCAATTAAGGTTGGCGACGAAACAAAAGCTCGTGAAGCTTTTAAAAATCTTGAACCAGAAATTATGCGTGGCGTAACTAAAAAAGTTTTGAAGCTTAACACCGCTTCGCGCAAGCTTTCCAGGCTTTCAACCGCTATTCGCAAAATCAAGAAATAGCTTTTGATAAATTATATTTTTATCAAATTAATCACTGCAAAATCATGTCAATAATTAGCAAAATCAGAGCCTCTCTCAATAATTGCAAAGTCGATTTCATGTCGATTCATAAAATTGCCTTGGGTCTTTCTATTATTTTTATGATTGCATCCTTGGCGTTGGTTTTCACCAAGGGGCTCAATTATGGAATTGATTTTGCTGGTGGTATTTTAATCGAAGTTCGCATCGATGAAAATTCTGATATCGCAAAAATCCGCGAAGTTTTATCAAATAAAATTGATGATATTCACATTCAAGAATCGGGGGAAAATGATGTTCAAATTCGTGTTTCCAAAGCCTCTCAAGATCAAGATAAATTAATCAAAAAAATTCAAAATATCTTAGAAGAAAATTTCACTAAAGTTGAATATCGCAAAATTGATTTTGTTGGTCCGCAAGTGGGTTCGGAGTTGATTTTTAAAGGTTTCCTCGCGCTCTTTCTATCTTTCATTTTTATCATGATTTATATTTGGATTCGCTTCGATTGGCAATTTGGGCTCGGAGGAATTTTTGCTTTGATTCACGACGCGGTCGTAACCCTCGGTTTTTTTTCAATAACAGGATTAGAATTTAACTTAACTTCAATCGCCTCAATCCTTACCATTGTTGGCTATTCCATCAATGATTCCGTCGTAATTTATGATCGCATTCGCGAAAACTTACGCAATTACAAAAAAATGGATCTCAAGCTTCTCATTAATTCAAGCACTAATTCAACATTAAGTCGCACCATTTTAACCGCAAGCACAACGCTTATTTCGCTTTTGGCATTGATTTTATTTGGCGGAGAGGCTTTGTTTAGCTTTAGCGTCGCAACCTTCTTTGGCATCGCTCTTGGAACTTATTCTTCTATTTACATTTCGGCGCCAATTTTACTTTATTTCGATCCGCGCAAAAAAGACGAGAAAAAAATATAAAGCCAAAAATATCTAACCTTTATTTTGATTTAAAATAAGTATGAAATTTTATGGAAAAAAACCAATTTTTTATAAAAAAGCCTTCTCCCTAATAGAAATTTCGGTAGTTATTGTCATCATCGGCATTTTAATTGCTGGCATTTCAAGTGGGATTGATTTATATCAAGATTTTCGCCTAACTTCGGCTCGAAACTTTACCAAAAATTCCGTAATCTCACGAATTCCTGATTTAAAATTATGGCTCGAAACCACTTCCGAAAAAACTTTCAAAATTGGAACTACAACCAATATTAGCGATTACAAAAATATTGCATTGCCCAATGATCAACAAGATATTGGTGTTTGGCAAGAAGATGTCGCCACCAAATATCCGCAAGAAATTGCCTCTCAACTTAATGATTTTAAACCGAGCTATGTGAAAAATGGTATTGGCGGTTTGCCCTCGCTTTATTTTGATGGTAAAAGCAATGTAGGTGGGGATTTCATGAGTTTTGATGGCAGTCTTTTATCGGTGTGGGAAGATGGTTTTACAGTTTTTTTGGTAGAAAAAAGAGCTTCATTAGGAAATCCATCGGTTACGCCAGAGTATTCAATTTTATATCAATATATTTTAACCTCCTCTGCTAATTTGATTGGATATGTTGATTCTTCTTGGGTTAGGACTGTAGCTCCAGTAGGTCAATATATAAAGGGCAATGTTAATAATAAATTAAATGAAAACAGAATTCATTGCTATTATCATAACAACAAAATTTCATCATCCTTATCAAAAATTTTTATTAACAAAAAAGCGATCTCTCTAAGCAGTTCCGATTCTGCTTTAAGTCGTTCAATTGGTTCAATTGCAAGTGGTCAAATCGCAAGATTCAGCCCGGGTTGGACTTTGAATTATTACAGCGGATTAATCAGCGAAATTATAATTTTTGGACGCCCACTTTCCGACAAAGAGCTTCAAAATATTCATCTTTACCTTTCAAATAAATATAAAATAAAATTGGAATAATATTTTTGTTAATTAAATATTTTAAGGAAAAAAATTTGATGCAATGGTGGATGCGAGTATGAAATAACAGATTCCGCAAGTTTTATAAAAAATATATTAAAAGCGATTAAAAAATTTCCTTCGCAAATCCTACGCAATCAATCGCGTCAATGTTTTCCTTAACATCATGAACTCGTAAATAATCAACATTTTTTTGTGCCAAATATTGCGAAATAATCAATGTTTTCGCGGTGCGATCAAGGTTTGGTTGCGATAAAATATTTAGAGAATCCAAAAAACTTTTTTTAGAATGACCGATATAAATTGGTAAATTTAAAACGCGAAAAGCGTTGATATTTTTTAAAATGCGAATCGATTGTGTTGAATTTTTTGAAAAGCCAATTCCGGGGTCGAAAATCAATTGTGATTTTTGAATTTTTTTGCTCGTTAAAAAATTAATTTTTGCTTGTGCCCAATTAATTATTTCATCAACAACATTTAAATCACGATTGACGATGAGGTCAGGATTAGAGTGGATCGCGAGGTTGTGCATCAAAATCGCTTTTAAATTATTTTGAGCGATGTAATCAATAATTTTTTCGTCAATTAACCCGCTTACATCATTAATAATTTCAACGCCAATTTTGTGAGCAAAAATAATGGTTTCAAAGTGATAAGAATCAATACTTGCTTGAATATTTTTATGATTAATTTTATTAAAATTGTTAATTGCAAAAATTAATTTTGGTAAAATATTTTCAAGTCGCGAAATTTCTTCTTGAGCAGAAATAATTTGTGCGTTTGGTCGAGTCGATTCGGCTCCAATATCAACAATATCAACGCCAAAAGACATCATTTCGGCAAGATGAAAAAGAGCTTTTTCTTCATCAAAATATTTCCCGCCATCAGAAAATGAATCGGGCGTAAGATTTAAAATGCCAACGATTTTTGGTTTGAATTTTACCATTTTCTTTCAAATTTTTTGCGTAAAATTATGGCAGTCAAATTGAGTAAAATTAAAAATGTTAATAATACCAAAATTGCTCCCGAAGTCTTTTCTATGAAGCCCGCCTCGGGTAAATCTGACCATAAATATATTTGCACCGCCAACGCCGAAGAGGGGTCGGAAAAACTTTGAGGGGCGTCGGCAATAAAAGCAACCATACCAATCATCAAGAGCGGAGCGGTTTCGCCCAGAGCTCGCGAAATTGCCAAAATCGTTCCCGTCATAATTCCGGGGACGGAAAGTGGTAATAAATGATGCCAAATTAATTGCATTTTTGAAGCGCCGATGGCAAGCGCGCCGTCACGAATTTGGCTTGGAATTGAGCGAATAGTGTTGCGGGTGGCAATAATAATCACGGGCAAAACTAGCATGAATAAAGTCATTCCGCCGACCAAGCTTGACGAACGCGGAAGGTGCATAAATTGAAGATAGAGCGTTAGACCGAGTAAGCCGTAAATGATTGAAGGAATGGCGGCGAGATTGTTAATGCTGATTTCTATAATGTCGGTGAGGCGATTTTTTTTAGCAAATTCTTCGAGATAAAAAGCGCACATTATGGCAATGGGAAAGGCGCAGATTAAAAAAATAATCATAATCATCAAAGAGCCGATGAAGCTAGATAAAATGCCGGCGATTTCGGGTTCGCGCGAATCACCAAATTGAAAAAATTCCCAATTAAAAACCGTTTTTATTTTATGTTGTTCTTGTAATTTTTTTATCCACAGAATTTGATTTTCTTTCAAGCCCGAAGCATCTTTGTGCTTGATAAACATGTCAACTTTTGAACTGGCACTCACCCAATAAATTTGCGTTGGCACAAGATTTTTATTGTCTTCTAGCGATTTTTTTAAATCAAAATTGCTGGCCTTGCTTACGAGTTGGTAAAGTAAATTTAGGTCGATTATTGAATTAATTTTTGGATCGATTTTTCTTAAATTTTCTTTGATAATTTGGCGATGATCAAGATCTGAAATTTTCGCCTTGTTGGATAAATCAACTTCAATTCCGATCTTAGTGCGAGTAAAGGTTCCGTTGCTTTTGTAAATAATCATTGTAAACAAAGTCACTAAAAAAAACAACGAAAATCCGATTGAAATTTTTCCAAGAAAAATAAATCTTTTTTCGCTTTTTTGGCGCTTGTTAATGTTGTTAATTTTTGACTCAATCATTGTTAAATTTTTTATCGAATTTTAGATTTTCTTTTTAAATTGAATAGTATTTATTTGCAAAATTTATTGTAAATTTTTAGTAAGCATTGCTTTGATAAATCCCTCGATTTCGCCATCTAAAACCGCTTGAATATTGCCGGTTTCGTAATCCGTTCGCAAATCTTTAACCAATTGATATGGATGCAAAACATAAGAACGAATTTGATGTCCAAAACTGTTATCGCTTTTTGAATTTTCTTTAGCATCCAAAGCCTCTTTTTTCTTATTTACTTCAAGTTCGTAAAGCTTCGATTTAAGCATTTTCAAGGCTTCGGCTCGATTACGAATTTGCGAACGATCGCTCTGACATTGCACTGCAATATTGGTTGGCAAATGAGTAATACGAACGGCGGAATCGGTTTTGTTGACATGTTGTCCACCAGCTCCGGAGGCACGAAAAGTATCAACTCGTAAATCTTTTTCTTGAATTTCGATATTGATTTCATCATCGATTTCGGGATAAGCCCAAACCGAAGCAAAACTAGTTTGTCTTTTGCCGTTGGAATTAAAGGGTGAGATGCGAACCAAGCGATGAATACCAATTTCATTTTTGAGCCAACCGAAGGAATAGCGACCGGAAATTTTCAAAATTGCCGAGCGCAAACCCGCTTCTTCGCCGTCGAGAATGTCGATTATTTCGCATTTAAAACCGCGAATATTGGCGAATCTTTCATACATTCTTAAAAGCATTAATGCGAAATCGCAAGAATCGGTTCCGCCCGCTCCAGCGTTGATGTCAACAAAGCAATTATTAATGTCATTTTCGGCACTAAAAAGACATTCAATTTCAAAGTTATCACCAACTTTTTTGAGTGAATTTAAATTATTTTCAACATCATTTAATAATTGTGAATCATTCTCTATTTCTGCTAATTCTAAATAACTTAAATTATCGCTTAATAAATTTTGTAAATTATTAAATTTGTTGAGTTTTTCTTCGATTAATGATTTTTCTTTAAGAATTTTTTGGGCTTTTTCTTTATTGTCCCAAAGTGTTGGATCTTCGGCAATTTGATTTAATTCATCAAG
>CAJBXX010000252.1 GCA_903959715.1 uncultured Alphaproteobacteria bacterium
ATTTCACAAAATTATTGCAAAAGCCGTAAAAAATGGAATTTCTAAATCGAAAAAATTATAAAAATGCTCAACAAATTTTAAAAAACTATTTATGTTAAACTCAAATTCACCACGAGAAAAAATCATAATTTACACCGACGGCGCTTGTTCGGGAAACCCTGGAGTTGGTGGCTGGGGAGCGATTTTGATGTATAATAAATATGAAAAAAAAATTTCGGGCGGAAACAAAGATACCACCAATAATCAAATGGAAATTCGTGCCGTCATTGAAGCTTTAAAAATTATCAAAAAACCTAGCGAAATAATCATCAATACCGATAGCAAATATGTTATGGATGGCATTACTAAATGGATTTTCGGTTGGAAAAAAAATGGGTGGCGAACGGCAGATCGCAAAGCTGTTAAAAACAGTGAATTATGGCAAGAACTTGATATTGAAGTAAGCAAACATAGCATTGAGTGGCGTTGGGTCAAGGGACATTCGGGCGATAAATATAATGATATCGCCGACGAACTTGCGAGAGAAGCCATTGGGGTTATTAAGTGCGATCGAGTTCTTTTGACATAGAATTTAAGAGGGTCAATGAAAAATTCCCAGCTCGTTCTTGAAAATGATTAATTTTGGCGGTAAAAATATTATAAAAAAATACTGCAGGAATGGCAGCGAATAAGCCAATTGCGGTCGCAAGCAAACTTTCGGCGATTCCTGGTGCAACCACCGCAAGGCTGGTATTTTTACTTATCGCAATACTTTGAAACGAATTCATAATGCCCCAAACCGTTCCAAATAGCCCAACGAAAGGTGCCGAAGAGCCGATTATCGCTAAAAAATTTAAACCACTTTCTAATTTTTGCATCGAACGGTTGGAAGCAATTTGCATTGAATTGGTTAAACGCTCTTTCAAAGACTCTTTTTTGTCCGGTCCTTGCGAAACTATTTGTTTAATATTGTTAGATTTCCATTCGCGCAAGCACGCTAGAAAAATGCGAGCTAAAGGATGATTATCGTTATTTTTTGCTTGAGTAAAAATTTCTTCGAGAGGAACATTATTTTCAAACGAATCTTCGAAACGATCACTGCGATATTTTAGAATTTTAAATTTAATAAATTTATCAAAAATTATTGCCCAAGAAATTAAAGATGCACTCACCATTAATAAGATAACGAGCTGAACTATGAAGTCGGCTTGAACAATTAAATTAATCAAAGAAACTGAAGATTTATCCATAATTTTAAATTTTTTTAATTAATATTTCTATAAAATTTACTCTTCAATTATTTCTCTTTTACCAGAAATATTTGGAGCCGAAACAATGCCATTTTCTTCCATTTTTTCAATAAGCGTTGCGGCTCGATTATAGCCAATGCGCAGTTGTCTTTGCACATAACTTATCGAAGCTTTTTTATCACGACGCACAATCATTACTGCTTTGTTATACAAACTATTATCATCGCCACCATCACCGCCATCATCATAACCTCCGGCGTCTGCGCCAGAAGCATTTGGAATTGGCACTTCAAAAGAAATTTTTTCACTTTCTTCAAACTCCGAAGAATCTTGGCTTTTGATATAATTAACAATATTTTCGATTTCGGTATCGGAACAAAATGGACCGTGAACTCGAATCATTTTACTGCCACCCGACATAAAAATCATATCGCCCTGCCCAAGAAGCTGTTCGGCTCCTTGCGTTCCAAGAATCGTTCTCGAATCAATTCGCGAAGTAACTTGAAAAGATATTCGAGTTGGAAAATTGGCTTTAATAACGCCCGTGATAACATCAACCGACGGACGCTGTGTTGCCATAATTAAGTGAATTCCCGCGGCACGAGCCATTTGTGCAAGCCTCTGCACCGAGTTTTCAATTTCTTTACCCGCCACCAACATTAAATCCGCCATTTCATCGACAATCACCACGATGAAAGGCAATTTTTTAGGTTCAAATTCAATTTCTTCGATAATGGGTTTTCCCGTGGTTGGATCGTAGCCGGTTTGCACTTTGCGCATTAATTTTTCGCCATCAAGCATGGCTTTTTCGGCTTTTTCATTATATCCCGCGATATTACGCACCGCGAAACTCGACATTAAGCGATAACGCTCTTCCATCTCGGCGACTACCCATTTTAAAGCGATTACGGCTTTTCCCGGCTCGGTAACGACAGGCGAAAGTAGATGCGGAATACCATCATAAATTGAAAGTTCCAACATTTTTGGATCAATCATGATGAATTTGCATTCGTCGGGACGAAGCTTGAAGAGTAATGATAAAATCATAACATTTAACCCAACAGACTTTCCCGAACCAGTGGTTCCGGCGATTAATAAGTGAGGCATTTTTGCCAAATCGGCAATCATAATTTCGCCACCAATATCTTTCCCCAAGATCATCGGCAAGAAAAATTGCGAAAATTTGTAATCGCGTGATTCCAAAATTTCACGCAAAAAAATCATTTCTCGTTTTGGATTTGGAAGTTCAATGCCAATCGAGGTTTTGCCGGCGACAACCGCAATCCGCGCCGAAACCGCACTCATTGAACGAGCAATATCATCGGATAAAGAGATTACTCGTGAAGCTTTGGTGCCGGCTTCAGGTTCAAATTCGTGAAGAGTGATAACTGGTCCAACCTTGGTGCCAACATTGGCTCCGCGAACGCCAAAATCATCCAAAACTTTTAACAACATTTTTGATTGACTTTCAACAAGTTCTTTCGGCACTTTTTTATCTTTATTTTCAGCTGAGCGATCGGTTAATAATTCACAAGTTGGCAAAATGTAAGAGCTTTTTCGTTGTTTTGGTTTTTTAATTTTACTTGATTTAAGTTGTTTTTTTAAATCTTCGACACTTGGTCTTGATGATTGATTTTCAACGATTTCAAGTTCTTCTTCTTCAAATTCTTGTTCATGTTGCAAAGTTTTTTCATCGACATTTTTTTCTACAATTTTTTGCGATTGAGTTATCGATAAATTGTTTGATTTTTTTGGTAATAAATATTTTTCCAAAAGATATCGAAGCCAAATAAAAGTAAATCTAAAAAAATAGATCCAATCATCCAAAGATGCCTCAACAATTATGGAAAACAAGGTTAAAGCCAATAGAAAACTAATTACAAAAATTGCATATTTTGGGAATTGTTGAAATTTTAACAATAAAAATGAGCCATTAACTCCGCCGAGAGAGCTAAATTCCCACCATGAAGGTTTTGGAATTAATGAAAATAATAAACAAAAGCTTAAAACGGCGATAGGGATAATAATAAGTTTGGTTAAAAAATATTTGATTTTATTTATGCTTAACATTTGAAGACCTATGCTAAAAATAAAAATTGCCACAATAAATGAACTCAATCCAATAATTTGAAAAGATAAATCGGCGATTTTAGCGCCAAAAAATCCACCAAAATTTTTTATATTTGCTTCAGTCGAAAAAGTGTTAAAAGAAGGATCGTTAATATCGAAGGTTATTAACACTAAAACATAATAAAAAGAAAACATTGTAATGACTATTCCCGATAGTCTTCTGAGTAGTTCTAATATGATTTGTAATGGCTTTGTTGTCATATTTTAGTTTGTAAATTGTGGCATAGTTTCAATATTATTTATAACATCACTATTTTTAAAATCAATCTCTCCATTTTGTCTTTTTACATAAACCGGAGGAATGTTGCTGAGGTTATCTTCTTTTTTATTTTTTTCCGCGGATATTTTGTTAATTTTATCGATAGCATCACTAACTTTGCCAGACACGCTATCTTGAAGATTGCTGATATTATTGATGGTATTAATATTTTTAATATTTTCTTCAATTGGCTGAATAATTATTGGAGAATTTTTGGCGATATTATCATTATTTTGATTTAAGTTTTCTTCTTTAGCTTCTTTCAAAGGTTTAACTATATTTTTATAATCTAGCTCTTGATTTTCCTTATTATTTTCGGCGAATTTTGCATTTTTTTCGGCATTAATTTTTGCATTTTCTATAACTTTATCATTATGTTTTTTAATGATGTGATTATAAATTAACATCCTATTGGTACTTCTAAAAGTATTTATCGGCAACTCTCTTTCGACTTGATTATGGCGATTTGGATTGATTCTATTGGGATCAAAATTATATATTCCTGATAATTTACTCAAATAATCATTTTCAAATTTTTTAGCTATGTTTTTTCTTTTATCCTTAATTTCATTCAAGGTTTTTTCGTTTTCAAGATTTTGTTGTTCGTAAATTTTTTTATACTCGTTGGTTAAAATACATTTATCTTCAAAAAGACAACGATTATTTCCACAATCGCAACCAAATGTTATGGCATATGAACAAACTGCATATTTATCAAATTTATGAATACATTTA
>CAJBXX010000253.1 GCA_903959715.1 uncultured Alphaproteobacteria bacterium
TTGTTTCGGCGCATCGCACTCCAAAACGCCTATATGATTTTTGCGAAAATGCTAAAAAAGATGGAATTAAAATAATTATCGCTGGTGCTGGCGGTGCGGCACATCTTCCAGGACTGGTGGCTTCGCTGACAGAAATTCCTGTTTTAGGCGTCCCAATCAAGAGTAAGGCTCTCGATGGCTTGGATTCATTATTATCAATTGCTCAAATGCCGGCAGGAATTCCGGTTGGCACTTTAGCAATCGGCGAAGCGGGTGCCAAAAATTCAGCACTTTTAGCAATCGCAATTTTAGCAATTAATGACGAAAATCTCACTAAAAAACTCGTAGAATATAGGAAAAAACAAACCGAAAAAGTAGAATTAAAACCTCAAAAAAATTAAACAAAAATTTTGTAAAAATTTAAATTGATTTTTAAAAAAATATAACGAATATAAGAAAAACTTTTTTAAAAAGTTTAACTTATTTTTATTAAAAAAATGTTTACAATTTCGTCGCTTAAAAGCTTCATCGCGGGCTTTGTATCAGTATCAACCTTTACTTTTGTTAAGTTGAGAAAACATTCCTTCACCGAAGCAAAAATTGCACTTGAAAAAGATTTTATGGCAATTACTCGCGACAAAAATCAAGCCAACTATAAATTAAAAACAAAACATGAACGAACATAGAAACAACCGTGACAGATCTGACTCTAGAAATGAATCACCGATTGAACGCGATGTCTTAATTGACCTCACTAAAAAAGAACAAGATCATCGTCACAAACTGCAAGAAAATCAACAGAGAGCCAATAATAGCTCTTATTTTTTTGGCATGATTTTAGGCGTAATTTACAATTTGAGTTTATTATATTTAATTTACGATCTAGTGAATGATGGCTTCCGCGCCTTAGCATTAAAATTATTCATAATAAATGCTTTTTTAATTTTATCTTGCTTTGGTCTTTTAACTTTTAGTCGCAAACTTTCATTTAAAAAACCATTCAATAAAAATTACGATAATCGTCGCAATTTTAAAAAATAAATTAAAAGTGCGGTTTTTATGGACAACTGGCTAATACATATTGCCAAAATCCATCGAAACCGCATCTTATTATTTTTACTAAACTTTGATTTGGCGCAACGCATGCGGAACTAGCGTATAAATACTGACCATAATATAAGTTTTTTTGCGGAAAATCAGCGTCAGTAATCGCGCTTCCACTACAATAAATTAAATTACTCGCAGAAAAATCATTTACAAAATCAATTCGAGTTTTGTAAATTAAAATATCATCAAAACTATCGCTTCCGAAAGAATTCATAATAAATTGATTGTCAAAATGTGCGGTTGGGGGACTTACAGCATTATTTAAAGTAATTGGTTGATTTTTAGCCTCTTCACTTTCAGTTGAGAGAGGATTTCTTGTGCCACTTTCAGCATCAAAACCTCCAAGACCATTAGCTCCGGTACTCAACAATGTAAAAATTACATTGTTTGAAAGTATTGAGAACGCTCCATTTGCCTGTTTTTCGTCAATTTCAATTATGTTTGATATAGAATCAGAAGTGCCAAAACTATCACCAGTATCGCTTCCGGGATTTATAAAATTTTTTGTAAAACGCCGATCTATAAAATAATTTAGTTTATTTCCATAGCCATCTTCGGCGTATTCAGAACTTAAATTTAAAGCCACTACGGGAACTCCACCAAATAATAAATTAGCACTTGCTGCTGATTGATAAACCCCACCTCCAACGCAACCAGTGCCAGCCCCAATTTCTTGACCGTAAGTGACATCCTCAATTTTTGAAGTTAAAATCGAAGCTGGACATGGCAATCTTTTATTTACCATCAAATATGTTCCCATTGATTTATAAATCTGACTAATTCTTTGGCTGGTTAATGTTGCTTTAGAATTATTTATTGAGCCCGTGAGCATTGAAAAAACACCAGCCATTAACAAAGAAATAATCAAAATAGCAATCGAAAGCTCAACGAGTGTGTAGCCTTTTTTACCGGATAAATTTTTTGTAATTTTTGTTTTTATCATTGATTATTTTTAAGGATTAAAGTGCACAATTATTGATAATACTCCCTACCCCGCTAGAACTACACTCCCAGTCATAATAACCAGAATGTGAGCTGTCACAATCACCGGTCCCAGTAGTTCCCGGCAACTCTTTTCTTCCAATCATTCCATCGGTTGAAGCGAAATCGCAATAAGATACGCAATTATTAGCGCTTACATTGCCATTGCCACTAGCATCGCAACTCCAAACATAATTTCCAGAATAGTAAACTTCGCATTCTCCGTCACTATTGAAGGTATTGGCATAAACAAATTTTTGCTTCATTCCAGCGGTTCCGCCAACCGAACATTTTAATAAATTTACACCCGGACAATCTGGAATTAATTTAATCCACCTGCCAAAAGCATCGCATCTTACAGTTTTTTTAATTGATTCGGTACCAAGTGGACAGGAGTTGGAAGCCTCTAATTTTTGACCATAATAGACGCTGGTTTTATTATTAAAATCGGCGTCGATTATATCATTTCCTTTACATGGTATTAAAAACATCGCTTTAAAATTATCGACAAAATCATTGCGGGTTTTAAAAAAAACAATGTCATCAAACGCTTCTTCATCATCAAAGCTATTGTAAAATATTTTATTAAAACTTTCTAAATTTAACCCAAGATTTGACACATCATTTTCCAATTCTTCAGCTAGAGAAGAGCGAGTATTTTGAATACCATTATTTTTAAAAGAGCCAAAACCGTTGGCACCACCACTTACAAGAACAGTTATCGCATCGCTATTAACCAAAATTTCATTTTGTTGATTTCTTGATTTGACCAAAATAATGTCTTTATAATTTGCCGTTCCAAAGCTAGGAATATTCAAGTTGCTATCTGGGCTTGAAATATAATTATAAGTGAATCTTTGATCGATAAAATAACTTATTTTGTTACCAAAAGCATCTTCGGCAAAATCGGCTGGAAGATTTAAATCGTAGGTTGGAACCATCCCAAAAACTAAATTTAAAGAGCTTAATGAATTTGATGAATAAATTCCAGCTCCATTGCACTCAAGAGTTGAAGAATTTCTTACTTCTTTGCCATAATCAACATCTCCTTTAGGCAATAAAATTGAGGCTGGACAAGGCAATCGTTTTTTTTGCAATAAAAAATTTCCAAGGGCATTATAAATTACACTCATCCTATCTTTTGTTATATTATCTTTGACATTGTTTACTATCCCCGAAGACGAAGAAAAAGTTCCAAACATTAGCAGTGCTATAATTAAAATTACAACACTTAGCTCTATCAATGTAAATGCTGTGTTTTTGTTATTTATTTTATCCATCATTACCAGTTTTCGCATTTATTAATGTCAACCCAGTTACCAAATTTATCACAATATTTTTCAAGAATTTTTTGATATGTAATAGCACCTCCACATGGCGTCGTTGAAAAAACCGATTGACCAAAATAAGAATTTTTATTTTCAAATTTTACTCCAGCATCTTTACAGGCGATTAGATAAAATGCATTAAAATCTTCAACGATTTGATTGCGAGTTTTAAAAACAACAAGATCATCGAAAATTTTACTATTTTGTGAATAATAAATGAAATTATTATCAAAGGAAGAGCTATAACTATTGCTAGCCTCATCTGTTTCATCGGGATCACTTGAAACTGGATTTTGAGTGCTCGCATTTGCGTTAAAAGCCCCAAATTTATTAAGACCGTGACTTATGATTACCAAGATTGCATCTTGAGTAATTTGCCTCGAAATTGCCGACGGTTTTTCTATAACATTAATGATTGCGGTATATGGATCCGTAGTTCCAAAACCAAAATTGGCAAAATTTGGAACATCTTGATAACTCTTGGTAAATCTTTCATCAATTACATAAGAAATTTTACTTCCAAATTCATCTTCCGCCATGTTTGATGGTAATCCAAGTGTTTTTGACGGCACCATCCCATAAAAAATATTTGCCGAAGCTGAAGATTGATAAACGCCGGATCCGCTACAGCCAGATCCGCTTCCAACTTCCATTCCGTATAAATTATTATCTTTGGTTAATTCCAAATTAGCGGGGCAAGGCAATCTTTTATTTTCTAATAAAAATTTCCCAATCGCACTATAAATTTGATTTAATTTGCTTTGAGTGTAATTTTTTTTGGCTTTGTTTAGAGATCCGATTGTTATGGTTAAAGCCCCCGTCATTAAAAATGAAACGATTAAAATTACTATTGAAAGCTCTATTAGCGTATAAGCAGATTTGTATTTTGATTTTTTAACACTCACTATGATTTTTTTTCTTAATTTATTCAAATTATTCAAAAATATTAATTATTTTTGTAAATTTATAGCAATTTTTAAAATGTATAAAATTATCTTTCTTTAAATTTAAATTTGGATTTTTAAACAAAAAAAATTGATAAATTATAAGTATAAATTTTGTAAAATTGCTTGATTTTCGCTAAATATTTTCTTCTTGATTTGTTTTAGAATCTTTGTTTTGCTCTTCAATTTTATTATCAATTTTTTTAAGTTTAAATTTTTTAACAGTAGGGCTTTTTGCTTCGTTAAAATCTTTTGATTCTTGATAATTTTGAGACGATTCTTTGATTTCATTTGTAGGTTTAGACTTTATTTGCGAATCGATATTTGGGCTTAAAACTTTTTTGAATTTAAAAATTTTTTTATTATTTTGATTGGCGTTATTTTGATTTTCTGGGATTTTTAAATCTGGCGTCGATTCTTGATTAACAACATTATTATCGCTTTTTAATTTTTTATTAACTGATGGATTTTTTTCAATCAAAAATATAGTTTCTTCATCTTCATTTTCTTGAATTTCTGGATTGTTTTGAGCATTTATTGGTTGTTTTTTGTCGCCAGCGATAATCGTATTATTTTTTTTTAAATCGCCCTCAGTTAATTGCGGTTTTTTAAGCTCGGACTCTTGAATGGTTTTCAAATTTTGCGGTTTTAGAGATTGCTCTCCAGATTTAAATTTAAATTTTTTGATTTCTGCTCTTGGAGTTTGTTGTTCTGTTTGATTTGGAATATTTGTATAAGCTTTTTCATTGTTATCAATTGGATAAGACGGAGATTCTTGTTGTTTAATTATTTGATTGGGTGAAGTTTGCGATTTAAATTTATATTTTTTTGGCACTTGCAGATTGCCATCGGCAACAGGAGCGTATTTTGTATAAGATTTTGGCAAATCTTTTGATAATTTATTATTACTGATATCAATTTCTTTGCTTCTCTTTGGTATCGATGGCAAATTTGGATCCTCAAGAACTGTGTAAGAATTTTCTTGATCGGGTCTAAGCGTTTCGTTATCTTGATTTTTTAAAATATAATTTTTTGAAGATTTACTAAATCTTGGATCGTTAATTTTTGTTTGATTTATTATTGGCAATAATTCTTGCTCATTTGTAGAATTCTTTGACATTAAGGGAGCCATTTTGGAAACATAGTCGAGAAAGGCTTCTAATGAACCTTGCAAATGTTTATTTTCTTGACTTCTAGCAACCAAAAAAGCATCAGCAATTTGACTTTTAAGCACCAAAATATCCATATTTTTTAACATATTGCCATTTTCAATAATTTGATTTATGCATTGCGTGCATTTTGCCATTGTAGCATGAATCAACGCAGTTTCATTAAGAGAATTTAAAAGATGAGCTTTGGCACCATTTTTTAACAAAATTTCTACAATTTTATCATTGCCAATTAAAGACGCTCTCATCAAGGGGCTCCATCCTTCATTATCAACAACATTTACATTGGCACCATTTTCGATTAATATTTTGACGATATCAAAATTACCTTCGCGACATGCGATATGAAGAGAAGTAGCTCCTCCTTTATTGCGTTGATTGATAACCGATGGACCAGCTTCGCTAAAAAATTTAACGCCTTCAATGTCATTATTTGCGGTCGCCGACATTAAAGTTGAGATGCCGGCAAATTGATCAGTTGAAGAATTATAAAGACTTTCGATTTGAGCCCAAATCTTGTCGCTGTAGGCAAAAAATAATAAAATTACAACAAGAGCGATGATTAATTTTTTTCTAAAAATATCAAAAGAGGAAGCGATTACCACTTCGACCTCGTTATTTTGTAATTGGCTTTGAATTGCTATATTTTTTGTGCTCATTTTTTTTAAAAATTATATACTCAAAAAATTTAAAACATTAAAA
>CAJBXX010000254.1 GCA_903959715.1 uncultured Alphaproteobacteria bacterium
GCAAGAAAATCTTAGATTAGCAAAAGAGTATATAAATACTATTGTTTCCAAACCCAATATTGTTTCCGAGTCCAAAGCAAAAAAAAATCCTTCATTTGAAGATCAGGCTCTCGCTTTAGGTCTAAAGGTCACAGTTATTAAAAACATAACAAGATAAAAAATATTAAATTCGCAATCATTAGCAACAATCAATAAAAAAACTTTATTTATGAACCCAGTTAATTTATTCCCCAGAACTTTACGCAGAATACTTGAGGAACCCGTTATTAATTTTATCGAGGAAATTGAAGGAGATGAGGATGCGTTAAAAGCTTTTTTTGAAGCCCAAGAACAAGGCAAAGTGAAAGCCGAACAAGCCAAAAAAAATTATGATAATTTTGAAGAAAATTCTAAACAGCCTTTCGCTCCAAAATTTTTTTGTTCCGAATTTGAAGAAATCGAACCTGAACGCCATTCTTCTTCAGAAGAATCTGCTCGATCCCATTCTCCCGATCCAGATTCCAAACCTACTTGTTTAATTCCCGAACTTGACATTAAAAGAGGTTTTGGTTTAGCCGAGCACCCATATTTCCAAAGCCTTTCTTCGTTAACAATAAACCCCCCTTTACAGAAGGGAGTTCGAGAATTAATTAAAAAATTTGACGATCCAGAAGCTAATAAAAAATCAGCGTCTAGAATTGGCGAGATGGCAAAAAGCTTAATCGAAAATACCCAAAAATTAAGAGCCAAAATTTCGGAAGATTCTCGACGAGAACTAGAAATAGAAGAAGAGGTAATTAAAGAAGATCATAAATTGCCTCCAGAAAATTTAAAGATGGAAAAAATATTATCCACGGCACCTGTGATTGAGATCATCCCCTTAAATCAAAATCAGGTTCAAAGTAATGGCAATCAAGGATTTGGTGAAAAAATTGTTAAAAAATCAGATACTCAACATTCAGCAAAAAGATCTATAAATAAAAAAAGACTTGAGTTTTTAGAAACTATTTATGAAGAAACTTCAGAAGAAGCTTCAGAAGAAACTTATCAATCAAATCCAGGCAATCTTCAACAAAATTTCGAAATAGGAGTAACCGCGGAACTTGGATTCGAGGTCAAACCCTTCTCAAATCGAAGTTATGTTCAAAGTGGAGGCGGTCCAGAAATTTACTCCCAGAACGAAAGTGAAGCGGATATCAAAAGTAGTTGCTTAGAAAAATTTAGTTGCGTAAGGCTAGAAAATTTAAATAAAAATTGTTCAATTTCTTAATTTTTAAATCGAATCATTTTCCAAAATTCTTCAATTGTCAATTCCTCGGGACGCTTAGTGCCCTCTATACCACACTTAGTAAAAACTTCCGCCAAATCTTGATTAATAAAAGCACCTTTTAATGAAGATTTGAGCATTTTGCGTCTTTGATTAAAAGCTTGTTGCACAATTTTTTCAAATTTTTTTAAATTATTTTGGTCAAAATATTTTGCAATTTTTTCAGAATTTGGGATTATTTGAACAATCGCCGAAGTGATTTTTGGTGGCGGAGAAAATACCATTTTATTGACTTCAAACAACATTTTAGTATCGCATAAAAGATTCAACATGATTGCCAAACGACCATAATTTTTATCGCCAATTTTAGCACAAATTCTTTGCACAACTTCTTTTTGAAGCATTAAATTCATCGAGGCGATTTTTGGTAAAATTTTCAACCATTTAAAAATCAACACAGTGCCGATATTGTAGGGCAAATTGGCTATTATTTTGAATTGAGAATTTGTAGAAAATATTTTAGTTTCGTCAATTTCGAGAGCATCGCCTTCGATAATTTCAAGCCTTGCGCCGTAAAATTCTTGTAATTCTCTGAGTGCCAAAATACATCTTTGATCTTTTTCGATGACGATTAATTTTTTTACTCCGGCATCAAGAATAGAGCGGGTTAGCCCGCCGGGACCGGCGCCGATTTCGAGCACTTCAAAATTACTTAAATCGCCCGCCGATTTGGCAATTTTGTCGGTAAAATTTTTATCGAGAATAAAATTTTGTCCTAAAGATTTTTTGGCGTCGAGTTGATATTTTTTAATTAATTCTGAGGTTGAAAGCAGTTGCGACATCGTGCGAGAGTTGATTTACGAAGAAATATATTTTTATATATTCAAAATTATATTTGCCTTAATTTGTATAAAAATTTTGTATAAAAATAAAATTTTTTTCAAAAAAATTAAGGCAAAAATAATAATTTAAATTAAATCTTGTGGATCAAAAAACTTATGACCCAAACTATCGGCGACCGCACGATAAGTAATCATGCCGTCAAAAACATTTAAACCCGCCATCAAATTTTTATCATCGCGAAGCGCTTTGTTAAAGCCTTTGTTAGCAATCGCCAAAGTGAAAGGCAAAGTTGAATTTTCTAAAGCTTGCGTCGAAGTGCGCGCCACTGCACCTGGCATGTTAGTTACGCAATAATGAATTACGCCGTCAACTTCATAAGTTGGATTGCTATGTGAGGTTGGGCGACTGGTTTCAAAGCATCCGCCTTGATCTATCGAAATATCGACCATCACCGAGCCATTTTTCATTTCTTTCACCATTTTTTTAGAAACAACTTTCGGCGCCGAAGCCCCCGGAATTAGAACCGCACCAATTATCAAATCAGCATCGAGAACATTTCTTTCAATATTTTCGATTGAAGCGTAAAGCACATTTACCGAATTGCCAAAAATATCGCACAAATAACGAATTCGTGCTAAAGATTTGTCGAGAACGACAACCTCCGCACCCATGCCAATTGCGACTTTGGCGGCATTAGTGCCCGAAACACCACCGCCGATAATAACAACTTTGGCGCGCTCGACTCCGGGAACTCCACCAAGCAAAACTCCGCGTCCGCCTTGAGATTTTTCTAAAGCTCGCGCCCCAGCTTGGATTGATAATTTTCCGGCAACCTCACTCATTGGAGCGAGAAGTGGTAATGATTTATCGTTGGCGGTTACGGTTTCAAACGCGATGGCACGGCAACCCGCTTTCATTAATAATTTTGTTAAATTCGGTTCGGCCGCAAGATGCAAATAGGAAAAAATAATTTGCTCTTTTTTGATTAAATCGCACTCGGATTTTTGTGGCTCTTTTACCTTCAATATCATTTGGGCTTTTTCGTAAACTTCCTCGGCGGAACCGGCGATTTTAGCACCCGCTTGACGATAATCTTCGTCGGAAAAACCAACGCCCTCCCCTAAATTTTTTTGCACCAAAATTTGATGCCCAGCACTTACTAATTCTCTAACGCCCGCAGGTGTTGAGGCTGAACGATATTCGTGATCTTTTATTTCTTTTGGAACGCCAATTAACATTTTAACTCCTAATTTAAATTTGATATTTTATTGATGCGAATGATATTACTTTCTTGCGAAGTTAGGCTTGGAAAAAGCTCAAATTCAAAAGAAAATTTTTGCCTCGCTTGAGAAATTTCGAGTGGCAAATTTTTGCCTTTTAAAAATAAACAATAACCGTCATTTTTCAAAAATTTTTGACAATATTCTAAGAGTTTATCAAGTGGTGCCAAGGCTCGCGACATGATGCAATCAAAATTGATATTTTCCAATTCTTCGAGTTTAGCTTGATGAACAAAAACGCGGTTCGGCGAAATGTTTTTTATTTTGCGAAGAAAATCTGCTTTACGAAAAGATTTTTCAACCAAGTGAATTTCTTTTAAACCAAGAATTGACAAAACCATACCAGGCAAGCCCGCACCCGAACCCAAATCGGCGAATTTTTTTTGTGGATTTTGCACAAATTTAATCAATTGAGCACAATCAAGAATGTGGCGATTCCAAATTTGATCAATTGTGGATTTACCAATAAAATTATATTTTCCATTTTCTTGTAAAAGCATTGAAACATAAGATTCCAAAGCTTTTTTTTGCTCAAGATTAAGTGTTAAAAAATTTTCAATTTCAGCGAAAATTTTTTCTTTTTCTTGTGATATTTTTTGTTCTATTTCAAGTTGCATAAATTCTTAAAAAATTTGGGTAAAAAATTGTAAAATATAGCAAATTAATTGCAACTTGAGATTTAAAAATAACTAAAATTTTAAAAAGATTTTTAGAATTTCGTCTTTGATTGATTGCTCGATATTAGAAATTTTGTCCACTTCATTTTTTTGATAAATTTTATAAAGATAAAATGTTGAATTTTCTTTTTTAAAATATGCGAACAAACGCAAACCAGCACTCAAACCTTTATTTGCGTTGGGATTTGGGATTCTAAATTTCCAAATTTGACAAATTTTACAATCGTGAAGCAAGAATGTTGTTGGAGGATTGTTACTAAATTTAAAAGATAAAAGAGTGTTTTTGCAACCTTTTATTATTTTATCTTTAGCTCTATTTTTCTTAATTAATTTTGAAAATTCCGCAGATTCCAAAACTGCTTTTACCAACATTTTTAATCAAGAATTTCAATATCAGCAGAATATTTATAATCAATTTTTTCATATAATTCAGCATAAAACCAAGGAGCTTCAAAGTGAGTTTGATCAACGATTTTGTTGGTGTTATAAGATTTAAATTTTTCACAAATTTTTTGTAATAATTCTAATTCTTTTGAATTAAAAAAAGAAAGGTCTGGCTTTTCTATTAAGTAATATTTTTCTTTTTTAGTTTGATTATTTATAATCTCCGCTCTAATTAATTTTTCTTTAATGGCATCGCTTTTTATTGAATCAAGGCTATTTGGAACTGGACCGAATTGTTCACAAAAATATACATCGCCAGTTACGCTTCTTTTAAAATTTTTGTAATAAACAAAATCGAGATAATAAAAAAGCTTATTGAGTTTGGTTTTTCCTAGAAATTTGTTATTACAATTTTCTAGAAAATACAATAACGCGTTGATGTATTTTTTTTGGTTAATTTTCGTCATTTTTGATGTGGTTAATTTGTGATGTATTTACAGTAATTGCACGAATTTTATTTGGATTAAAAATAAATGTCAAATATCGATTTAGGGCTTACAAAACTCGAAATTTATTCCATA
>CAJBXX010000255.1 GCA_903959715.1 uncultured Alphaproteobacteria bacterium
AATTATTAAATATAATTTAATCTATTAATTTAGTTATAAATCTAGAAAACATTTAATAATCCTCCACTTTTTTAGCAATATCTTTTCGTGTAAAACCCTCTTTCCAGCCAATCATATCAACGATTTTATAGGCTTTTTGTCGAGCCAATGAAAAATTTTTATCACTCGCAATGATATTCAAAACTCTTCCACCAATCGCCAAAATTTTACCATCTTTTTCGATAGTTCCAGCGTGAAGAATTTTTACGCCGTCAATAATTTCGCCATTTTCAAGCCTTTTTTCGAGTTCGCGTAAATTTTTTATTTCAATATTTTTTTTATAATCTTCGGGATAGCCATTAGAGCAAATTACGACGCAAACCAGTTTTTTTTCCTCATCAAATTCGATTTTAAAATTACCTAAATCGCTATCAATGGCACTTTCAATTAAGGCGACGAAATCTGATTTAATTCTTGGCAAAATAACTTGCGTTTCGGGGTCGCCAAAACGCGTATTGAACTCAAGAAGTTTGGGATTTTCGCCATCAATCATCAAGCCCGCAAATAAAATTCCTCGGAACGGAGCGTTGATTTTATTCATGCCGTCGAGGGTTGGAATAATAATTTTTTCAATAATTTTAGCTTCCATTTGTTTATTTACAAAAGGTGAGGGGGCGAAAGTGCCCATTCCGCCTGTGTTGAGCCCGGCTTCATTTTCTCCAACTTTTTTGTGATCGTGAGCAAAGCCAAGTGGTAAAAAATTTTTGCCGTCGCAAATCACGAAATAACTTACTTCAAAGCCTTTTAAAAATTCTTCGATAATAATTTTTTTACCGGCATCACCAAATTTTCCCGACAAAATTTCGGCGATTGATTGTGTTGCTTCTTCAAGATTTTGTGCAATGATGACGCCCTTGCCAGAAGACAATCCGTCGGCTTTTATAACGCAAGGAAAGCCAATTTTTTTGACAAATTCTAAAGCCGGTTTTTCATTTTCAAAAGTTTGATATTGAGCAGTTGGAACCTGATTATCATCGGCGATTTTTTTCATAAAAATTTTTGAGCCTTCAAGTTGTGAAGCTTTTTTTGATGGACCAAAAACTCGAATTTTATGATTTTCTAAAACATCAACCAAGCCTTCAACCAAAGGTTGTTCGGGACCAACAAAAGCGAAATCAATTTGATTTTTTTGACAAAAATTAATAATTGCTGGGAAATCACTTATATTAATATTTTCAACATTTTCAGCGATATTTTTGGTGCCGGCATTTCCCGGTAAGGCAAAAATTTGAGTTGGTTGTAAAGAATTTTTAAAAGCCTCGCAAATCGCGTTTTCTCTGCCCCCAGAGCCTATTACTAAAATCTTTTTTTCGTTTAATTTGTTCATGTTAAATTTTATTTTTGATTTTCAAATTTATATTTGCTAAAATAATTACATAATTTTTTTATAAATAAAATTCTTTTTTATGGATCTCAAAGAGCACACCGTTAAATCTTACGACAAAGATTTAAAATCAATCGCCGAAACTTTAGAAACAATGCTTGAAATGGTTATGCAATCAATTGATATGGTTGCCGAAATGATCAAAACTCGCGATGAAGCATTGATTGAAAAAATAACGGCTCATGACTACAAAATCAATGCTCTAGATCATTTAATTGAAAAAAAAGTTACGGCAATTTTGGCACTTCGTCAGCCGATGGCGGTCGATTTGCGTTATACAATTTCTTCGTTAAAAGTCGCTTCTAACCTAGAAAGAAGCGGTGATCAATCGAAGGGAATTATTAAAAAAATTGCTCGCATTGGCAAAGATAATTTTGAAGAAGGTGTTGAAAAATCTTTAATCGACATGGTTTTTTTAACTAAACAAATGGTGCGCGATGCCTTGACCTCGTTCAATCAACAAGATTTAGATTTAGCAAATTTAGTGCTAAAGCAAGATGATGAAATTGACCAAATTTATAGCGATTTATTTGGTATAATTGACAAAGAAAGTTTTAGCAAAGATCAAGTTAAAAAAATCACTAACACATTATTTATCGCTAAAAGTTTTGAAAGATTGGCAGATCACGCCACTAATATCGCGGAGATTGCCGGTTTTGTGGTGACTGGCGAAATTAAATAAAATATTATGCAAACTAGAGAAGAAAAACGCGAAACCGGGCAAATCGCCAAAAAAGATAACAAGGATTTGCTCGATTTTGCCACCAAATTTCCCAAAGAAAAAATGGAAAGGAAGCCCGACTGGATAAGGGTTAAGGCACCAACTTCACAAGGTTATCTTGAAACCAAAAAAATGCTTAACGAAAAAAAACTTCACACGGTTTGCGAAGAAGCTTCATGTCCAAATATTGGCGAATGTTGGGCACAAAAACATGCAACGGTGATGATTTTGGGTTCAGTTTGTACTAGAGCCTGTTCGTTTTGCAATATTGAAACGGGCAAGCCCGATGCCGTTAATCCGCATGAGCCAGAAAATGTTGGCGATGTCGCCAAAGTTTCGGGTTTAAAACATATTGTTATCACTTCCGTTGACCGCGATGACCTTGCCGATGGCGGTGCCGACCAGTTTGTGAAATGCATCGAAAATGTTCGTAAAAAATCACCGCAAACTACAATTGAAATTTTAACGCCAGATTTTTTACGCAAAAATGGTGCTTTGGAAATCGTTGTTAAAGCCAAACCCGATGTTTTTAATCACAATATCGAAACCGTTCCCGCCCTTTATACCACAATCCGTCCCGGTGCGCGATATTTTCATTCTTTGTGGCTTTTGAAGCGCGTTAAAGAGCTTGATCCGACTATGTTTACTAAGTCGGGCTTGATGGTTGGGCTCGGCGAAACCAAAGAACAAGTCCTTCAAGTGATGGATGATATGCGCTCGGCCGAAATCGATTTTTTGACGATTGGGCAATATTTGCGTCCGACTTTGCGTCATGCGCCCGTTGATCGTTATGTCCATCCCGATGAGTTTGAGTTTTATAAAAAAATGGCTTATTCCAAAGGATTTTTAATGGTAGCTTCGAGCCCGCTTACGCGTTCTTCTTATCACGCTGGCGAAGATTTTGAAAAAATGCGCGAAGAAAGATTGAGATTGTGCCTTCCGACATGATGGATGGCAGAATTAAAAAATTCGTCAAGATTTAAACTGGAAGTCTTGGATAATGTAAGCTTGATGACTTACTTGGTAAAATATTTGTCTAACTAATTTTTATATTCCATTTTTTTGATAAATATCTTTCAACTTCTATTCTTTCTGAGTCTCTAAGTGCTCTATTATAAATTATTATTTCTGCAATAATTCCACTATATAAATTTTCTATTTGACCATTTTGCCAATTGGTTCCAATCAATAAAGTAGAAATATTAAAATTGCCACTCGAACCAGCAACCAAACCTTTTGTACCATTTATGTAAGCAATGCTATTAGCGCCATCAAATATTCCGGTTGCAATATATGGAATATTATTACCTGGATGTGAAATTTGTGATCCCCAAGCATTTCTAAACGCATTCATTTTGCCACTGGTGTTTTCCAAAAATGCTCTAAAATGTGCAAAACTATTGCTATCATAAAGCGCTCCTGGGGATAATGAAGAAAATACACTCGCATAATTTATGTTTGAAATCCTTTTTGCTACAACAAAATATGTAATTTCTTGACCAATTAAAGAAATGTTATCGCAACGAAAATAATCATTATTGCCATCAAATTTAATTCCAGGAAAGCCATTGAATGAGTTTTCGATAAATATTGGATTATTATCAGAGCTAGGAGAGATGCACTTATATTTGTTGTTTGAGTTTGGATTAATATCGTACCAAGTAGAAATTTTAGAGTTATTGCTTTGCTGATTTTTATCAAAACTTTTCTCACTAACTGTTTCAAACCAAACGGTTAAATCATTAATTCTATGAATTCTGGAGTTTTGAATCAAAGATCTTGCGGACATAAACTGATAATCTTTGTATAAATCGATTCCGAGTGAAATTCCTGAAATTAAAATTCCAACAATAACTATAACTATTGAAATTTCTATTAAAGAGAACGCTTTGATTCTAGCTGTTTTAATAATCATTCTTATTTTAAATTATCTGAATTGATGCATTTTTAATACTATTTTCAATTAAAATTGACCACTTAACAAAAAATATTTAGCAAAAAATAAAGCTCAACTTATAATCTTCAAGCAATACATTTTTTTCGTAATATAAATTGACGATATAAATTGTTAATATTTGATTTATTCAATAAAAATCAACTTTTTTAACGAAAAAACTTGGATAATTTTTTATAAAAAATTCATGCTAAATCTACTTCCCAAAAATATCTTCGGCAAGTTTTTTTAAAGTGGCTTCGAGCTCTTTATTTTCAATGT